>JAIDUH010000001.1 GCA_029060285.1 Muribaculaceae bacterium
CTGGCTACGCAGTGGAATTGGCGACAGCGTGCTTCCCGTTGCCTCTTTCAGACGCTCCCTTAGCTCCAAAATCTCAGCAGCCTCAGAGTTTGAATTACCGGATCCGGAATGTATCCTTGCCTCTATATCTACCTCATCGCTTGAGAATATCTTCTCGAATACGTTTTCTGTCTTGGAGAAACTTACAGTCGCTGAGGGGTATTGACTGTTGATTTTGTCTGAGATCCTTTTCCTCAGCGGTTCTATATCGGAGGGTGTTTCCATCATGAAGTAGAGCTCAGCTTCGGAGGAAGAGAGGTCGATGTCGGAATTAAGGAGATAGTCTTGCGGGCCGATATACGCAGAAGCAATTTTGGCGGCTGAGTCTGATAGAGAGAGGGTTCGCTTTCGGTTTTCGTCAAGGCTGATGTTCTCGTTCCAGTCAATTCTGACAAGTGTCTCATTGGAGTCGATGTCAGGCATCCTCTGTTGCGGTATACGGAGAAAAAGCACCACGCATAGGGGCGCCGTCAGCAATGTGGCGACAATCAATGTCCATTTGTAGCGGAAACAGAAGTCCATCACGCGGTCATAGCCGCTCGTTATCCGCTTATCATCAATGTTTATTCTTTTGTCTTTAATATTTGATCGTTCAAATAAATAGTAGAGCACGGGGAGTAGGGTTATGCCGACGATATAGCTGGCGGCAAGGCCGGCAGTGATGGAGAAGGCTTGGTCGGAGAAGATGGCTCCCGCTATTCCGCTCATGAATATGAGAGGCACGAAGACAGCCACAGTGGTGAGCGACGAAGACAGCATGGGGGTGATCATCTCATTGGTGCCCTTGACGCATGAATCCATCAGAGTGTCGCCACGTTGGCGGTATTGGGTTATGTTTTCGGTCACAATCACGGAGTTGTCAATCATCATTCCTACGGCAAGTATTAGTCCGGACATTGATATGATGTTGATCGATACATGGAAGAGATAGAAGAGGAGGAAGGTGATTATTACTCCCACGATTATACTTAGCCCAATGATAAGCGAGGAGCGAATACTCCGCATGAAGAGAATGCAGACTATAAATACGAGTATCAGTCCGAGTATAAGGTTTTGCTCAAGGTTGGAGATAGTGAAGTCGAGGAGCTCAGTCTGACTTCTTGTCTCAGTAAACTCTATGTCGGGATATCTCTCGGAGAAATAATCTACAGTAGATTGGAGAGCCTTCTTCATGGCTTTCATGCTTTCCTTTGAATGCTTTATGATGGCAAGAGTCACTGCTCGCTTTCCATTATGAAGTGAATAGCCGGCAGGGGTCTTGGATGCCAGAGTCACATCAGCGAAGTCTCCGAGGGTCAGAAGCCTGTTTCCTTTTAGGATTTTAATTTCCCGGACGTCATCTTCTGTACGGATAAGATTAGTGACATGGATATTATACTCATAATAACCGTCGCGGACTGTCATAGATCCCGGCTCGACGTTATTGGCTACGAGGGCTGATTCGAGATCATCCACAGAGAGTCCGGCTTGCTTCATATTGTCAAGATCCGGTGTGATTTTCAGCACTTGCCCGGGAATGCCGGTGATGTCGACCATGGCAATCTCCGGCTGCTGCTCCAGTCGGCGGCGGACGATGTTGTCGGCTATTCTCGACAGTTCATTGAAGCTGCTTTCGTCATTGGATTTAGTCGTGAGCTGAAGATATACTACCGGGATATCGGTGGCGCTGGCTTTTACTGCCTTTGGTCGCGAGAGTTCCTTAGGCAAGGAATTCATTGCTGCATCAATTTTCTCGTTTACCTCAATAAAAGCCAAGTCGGTATTGACGCCATAATCCATGGTCAAGAATATGATGGCGGAGCCGTCGCGGGTTTCGCTTTTCAATTCGCTGAGACCTTCCGTCTGCATCAATTGGCGGCGCAGAGGAGTGACTACGGTATTCTCCAGCTCCCGTGCTGACACATTGTCTTGAGTCACTTGCACCGTGATATGCGGGATATCGATATCCGGCAAAAGTGAGACGGGGAGTGTCGTGAATGTGACGCACCCGAGTATCACCAAAGCCAAGAAAGCCATGATGACCGCTATTCGATGATGAAGTAGGTATTTGATCATTCGACTTTATTTTAGAACTAAATCGACTGATTAGACTATTAGGACCAATTAGTCTAATTTGAAGATATCACTTTCACCGGAGCTTCGTGAGCGAGATTGATATTGCCTGATGTGATGACAATCATGCCGGGTTCGAGACCTTCAGTGATGGTGTATTGGTCGAGGTTTTCGAGTCCTGTGGCTACATAGTTCCAAATGGCTTTGTCATCCTTGAGGGTGAATACCACCTGACGGCCTGAACGGAGCACTACTGCGCTTTTGGGAACAACGAGAGCCTTTTCAGCCTCGCGCTTCACACGCACACGCACGTTCATGCCGTCAAGCAAGTTCTTGCCTCCATCGACCGAAGCCCAAACCTTCACCATCCCATTCTCATCTACCATAGGGTTGATTTCCGTGATGCGCCCCATTGTTTTGCTATCGGGATCTGAGAAGGATGATACTGACACTGCATCGCCCGGATGAAGCATGGCGAGTTCACTCTCTATCACTGTGAACTCTACGTCCATGCCTCCGTCATCTATGATTCGGCATAGAGGATCGGATGTCGTCAAGTTGTGGGGTTTGGTAGTAAGGTTAGCGACTATGCCGCTGACCGGGGCTGTAAGGGTGGCATTGGCAAGTTCCTTTTCAGATGCGGCGAGCGTCAGCTCCGCCTGTTCGAGACCGCTGCGGAGGCGAGCGAGGCGCATCACGTCTTCGGGCACTTTCTCGGGATACTCCGGATCGTATCCCTGACCTATCAGGACGTCCTGCATTTCGAGACGGGCTGAAGCTACTGCGTTTCTGTCCTTGTCTGTCTGGTTTTTCAGTTTGTAAGTGTCGAGTGAAGCTAATTTTTGACCCTTGCTGACGCGCTGACCGTTGCGGACATAGATGGCGGTGATGATGCCTTGCGTCTGGAAATTGACATCTACTTTTGCCCTCGCGGTTGCCTTTCCGTTGCTTACAATCTCGTGGTAGAATGTAGAGGGTTGCAGTTCCATTACTGTCACTTCCGATGTCTTTTCGGTTTCAATGGCTTTGACTTTAGATGCATGATCCTTGCCTTCCCCTTCCTTTGACTGAGGGGAGCATCCGGAAACCAAAATGCAGGCTAATATATTTATTATGGTTTTCTTCATATCCAGACTAATGTTTTTTCAGCGTCCTTAAAGTCCTTAAAGACGTTAAGGTCGTTAAAGTCTTTAAGGATTTTTTTTGTATAGGCAAAATTAGGCATACTCCACTAAATTGCTGTAATTTCCGGTACGAATATCGCTTCCGACCTTAAAATCCGTACTATTTTATCAGTTTCAGCCATCTTTTACGGTCTTAGGTCCGTTTATTTATTGTTTCCAGTGTCCTATCAAGACGTAGTGATTTCCTTCAGGGTCGATTGAATTCTTTAGCTCCTCCATTCGTTTCAGTCCATCTTCATTAGCTGATGGGTGAGTGTCGGGGGCTGCGTTGAGCATGTCGAGTAAATCGCCGGGATCACATGACATGGTGAAATAGCCGGGAGTGCTCATAAAGTCCCAATTTTTCTTAAGTGTAAGGGTACCAAGTTGGTCAATCATCAGTTCTGCAGGAGCACCTTTGAGCGAGGCGCGATCGATCA
>JAIDUH010000010.1:0-37603 GCA_029060285.1 Muribaculaceae bacterium
CCCGCTTATTCGATGCTTGGCTTGACTCTCAGCGAGACATTCCCTAAGAATTTCACTCTTGGTGTAAGCATTGACAATCTGTTGAACTATATCCCTGATTATTATTACTACAATTCTCCTATAACTACCGGCATCGGAGGGAGCATTTCCCTCACTTGGCAAATGTAACTTTTCTATCTCAGACTTGTCTATATTTATATAACCCTAAAACTTATCTATATGAAAAAGGCATTATCAATCTTTGCTTCGCTTGCCATTGCCGCAACCGCAATGGCTCAGTCAGATACCATACCTGCAAGTTTCCCCGGTGGCGAAAAGGCTCTCGACTCTTATATCACCAAGAATCTGAAATATCCCCAGCCATCCATCAACAATGGCATAGAGGGTGTGGTACACGTGAAATTTTTAGTACATAAGGATGGTGCCCTCGACAATTTTACGATAGTGCGTCTTGTCGATCCTGATCTTGAAGCAGAGGCAGTACGCCTTGTAAAAGGGATGCCTGCATGGAACCCGGCTACAGTAGGAGGTGCCCCAGTTGACAGCGAATCGACTGTCCAAGTGACATTCTCCTTGCCGGAATAACCGACAAAGCACCACTTCATGCCAATATCGGCACAAGCCTTATACTGATCCTGACTTTTGAAAAGAGCTACCTTACTTTAATTATTGATGAAACGATATATACTGCTTTTAATCCTAATTACTGACATTATTTTTTTTGAGGGGGGCATATATGCGGAGGACAATAATCCTTCGTATATTCCCCGTATTGTAAAGATTTACTCTGAAGAAGAAGCCGACTCTTTGGCGGAACAAGGAGTGGATATCCTGCGAAGGCGCGGGGACATCCTCTTATGCCTATTTCCCAATACATCTACAAGGAGCGAAGATTCCCGACAACGAACCCGAGCCATCACCCCGACACTGGATGTTGCCAAAGGATTTTATGATGCCGGTTCCATTCAGAACGGCAAAGCCACCGGGACTCCTTACACCGGGAAGGGAATCGTAGTCGGGATATGCGACATAGGCATTGATCCGCTGCACCCGACATTCCTTGACTCGAATGGGCAGTCAAGGATAAAGCGAGTGGTACAATATATAGAAGAGGAAGGAATCAGAAGACAACTTGACGGCGATGATGACTACAGGAATTGGGTGACTGACACTCACGAGAATTACCATGCCACCCATGTCTGCGGCATACTTGCAGGTAGAGGCGCAGGAACGCCGTATTCAGGAATAGCTGCTGACGCTGACATAGTAGTCACCGTCTCCACTCTCACGGAAGTAGGCCTGCTGGCTGGAGTGGAAGACATAATTGACTATGCCAAGGAAGCCGGAAAACCGGCCGTCATAAATATCTCGGTAGGAAGCTACAATGGAGCCCACGATGGAAGTTCGCTTTTCTCACAATATCTTGACATGTGTGCCGATGACGCTATTATAGTATTGTCGGCAGGAAATGAAGGGAGGCATTATAATTCTCTCATCTCTCCCTTCGACCGGCAAACCTCATCGGTAGCCTTTCATTTAGGCAATACCGCGTGGGACGAATTCAACATGTATGGAGTAACGGAAATATGGAGCGGAATGAACACTCCATTGAATATCTCACTCGGTCTTTATGATACTAATGTAAAGAACATAGTAAGATGGGACAAGCCTTTTAGCGTGGATGGGAAGGACATCCAAAAATATATATGGAATGGGGAAGGCTCAGCAGACGAAGGATTTCCATTTGTCGGGGAATTATTGATTGAAGGCGGCATAAATCCTGAAAACGGGCGACATTGCACAACCCTGAGTTATGATTTCAAGTCGGAAGAAATGTCTTCCAATGGAGGATGGGCAAGATATGAACTTGCCGTCAAAGTGACAGGAGAACCCGGGAATGACGTTGAGGTCTATGCAGACGGCATCTATACACGACTCTCAGGACTAAGCGGAAGCCCGGCACCCACCAAGGATCGTTCGATCAGCGACCTTGCATGTGGCTTCAGGGTGATAAGTGTCGGCATGTATGGCAATAGGGATTCCATACCATTCTCAGCTCCCATCGAATTTCAAGATGAAACAGTATATTTTCAGCCATCCAAATTCAAATATGGCGCAACAGTAGACTACAGCAGCTATGGTACACTCCGCGACGGCCGGGTGCTTCCATTGACAGTAGCTCCCGGCGGATCGCTTATGTCGGCTGCCAGCCGTCCGTACTTTGAACGTTATCCTTATCATCCCCACTTAAGGTCCGGCGACACCATTTGGGTGGACGAAGGGGGAACATCGATGTCATCACCTTACGTCGCAGGATACATAGCTACCTGGCTTGAGGCTGACCCGACATTGACAGTTGAAGATGTGAAAAAGATACTGGCTTCTACCAATCGCCTTGATATCCCCGAGCCTGACGATCCTCGCAATGCCAATGGATATTTCGATCCCGTGAAAGGCCTGATGATGGCTTTGAACGCAGGAAAGATTGAGGGAATAGAAGATTCCGGGATGCAGCCTAATCCAGATGATCATATAGAAATCTATGATCTGACAGGAGTCAAAAGATATGCCGGAGCAGCCTCAGGGATGTCCGGCATTGAAAAGGGGCTTTATATATTCAAGACTCCTTACGGAGCAAAGAAGATAGCGATCAGCGGAAAGAACGATTAGAAAGCTTCACGCAATCCAGAGTTACGGTTATTGCCGCGGTTGTTGGAATTGTTACGATTATTGTTTCTTCGATTGGAATCGAAAGGATTCGCTCCGAATTCATCATCGTCTTCCTCTTCTTCCTCTTCCTGATTGCGGCTGTTATTATTACGCTTTGGCTTGTTCTTCTTTATCTTTGCAGGCTTCTGAAGATCAAGGGCCGTCTCGAATACATTCCAAGTCTGCTCCATATCCCAGTTCTTCTTGACATTGATGGTCTTGGGATAATAATATACATAATCAGGCTGAATGGCAATCAGGATCTCCTTGCCCACGGAGTCAGACTCAAGAGGGGAAATACTGTATCCTATCCTGAGCAAGCTATCCACGATCTGCCGGTCGCCCATCGGACGTATGAACGTATTGGAAGCCGCTACAGTCGATACACCTGCTTTTTTAGGGATAGAATCTAATTGCAACCCTATGGAATCGTTGACGGCAACCGCTATGGAATCGCCTATGATCACCATAGATTCATTTGCCAAATCAATCGAATCTCCGGGTATGACCGGACTTTCAGCATCTGCCACCATTATCGTATCTTTCGCCATTATAGAGTCGGCAGGCTCGCCGAAGAAACGCTGCAGACGATAGCTGCCCGGAGTAAATTTCCCATCGCCATTGAAATCTTCGTAAAGGCGTGCATAATATTTTCCGGCATCGATCCCTTCGAAATAGGCAGCCCCATTGACTACGGGTGCTGTATATTTAGGTTTATCACCCGATGCCATCAATTGCACGAAAGCAGGGATTTGAGGCTCGAGACCTACTAAAGTGATCTTAAGATTTGAAAGGTCTTCCGGAGCCTTTGTCTTGAACTCATACTGAAGAGGGGCGCTGTTGATGCCATATATATCAGTGGCGGCAAGAGAGTCGATCGACAATCTATATGAAGAACCTCTTTGCCAAGGGAATTCGATCTTGAAGCGACGTTCTGACAAGGTGTCGGCTCTTTCAAGGCGATAATCCCCTTTTACAGGAACCCAGACTGTATCAGACTTCATCTCAAGGAAGAAAGCAAGAGAATCAAGACGTGACAGGGGCACCGGGACTTCAATAGCCAAGGGCCGCGCTATGTCTGACTCCGGTCCTTTTGCAGTGAAGGCAAATGTAGGGATTACCGGTTTTTCAACATCAATGGAGTCTGCGGGATTCTCGGTATCTTCCTTATCTTTTTCTTTTGCTGCAGGTTTCTTTTTCTTCTGATCCTTCTTCTTAGAAGACTGCTCCTTAGGCTTCATCAGCTTTACCGTATCATTCACCATGGTCTCGACACCTGTCAGGAGATCGATGTTTTGATAGCGCAAGGCAAGTTTCAGGGTGTCGCGGACAGCGAGATCCTGAGGCAACCAAAATTTCAGAGTGTCGTTGCCTACGGTAGTCTCCCCCCTAAGCGGATAAGAATATGCCTCATCATCGGCTATCATAATTTGAGGCTGCTTCTTAGAAGGAGAATTGAAAATAAACTCGAGTTGCGTGGAGTCAGGGCGCGTATAGCTGACAAGGTATTGGGGTTTGAGGCCAGTATTGTACATTCGGAGCAGTATATTGTTGGGTAAAAACCTCGTACGCTCACGCTGCACAATTGTATCTATAGCACCATTATATAGGTTCCGGATGGTGTCGTTGGTCATAATCCGCTCAGAGGTAGGGCGGATTATGTCTTCAAACCATGCGATGTCTTCCTCCGGATTGGCGTAATGACGGTCGTTGTCAAGGTCTTTGAGAGCAAACAGTCGGTAAGTGGTGTCTTGAAGACCTCTGATAATGAATCTTCCATACTCATCAGTGCGAGAAAGACGCTCAAAAGGCATGCGAATGAAAGCCGAATCCTCCTTTGAAATATACGCACCGACAAACACACCCTGCTGCGGCTCCATATCTTCAGCGCCAAGCACCATACCGGATATACGGAGTGAGTCGAGGACCGGTCCGGTGGAAAAGGTATATGCGAAGCCTGAAAGTTTATTACCTTCATTATTGTCTTCAATGGCATCACCAAAATCAATGGTATAGGTCGTATTCGGAAGAAGAGTATCCGTAATGTTGACCACTACCCTACGTCCGCGGGTGGATACCCGGGGCGTGGATTTACCTGGAGGCGACAAGACTACTTTCTGGAAAGCCTCCTTGACGTTGACAAGTTCGTTGAAATCAAT
This sequence comes from Muribaculaceae bacterium, assembly GCA_029060285.1. GTDB lineage: Bacteria > Bacteroidota > Bacteroidia > Bacteroidales > Muribaculaceae > Lepagella. The sequence goes on from JAIDUH010000010.1 coordinate 4,869, forward strand.
GTTGATATTGCTTGGGTCAACGTTGACAGAGCCAGGGGCCGGATTGGCACGCACGAAGCGAGGGGGATCCTCATCACGGGCACCGCCGGAAGGATTGCCAATGGATGCACACCCCCAGAGCAACAAAATGCTTGCGGCCGCAGCTGCCAATACTCCAATATGTTTTTTTAATGATTTCGAAACCATAGTTCAAAATTCAATATTCGAAATTACACGTTCATCTTCGATACTCGGGAGGCAGAATCTTCCGGGGATCTGCCGTATCTGCCTTAATAATGATCATCTTTTCCTCGCCTTTCCAAGGAAGCGGAGAGCGATACATCTCATACTCCACCCTTACCGGCATAGCCTCGAGCATCATTCTCTTCATCACTGCAGCCAGAGAATCACTGGCGACACTGAACCTTACCTCCCGGAAGTAGAAAGGATCAGGATCGCCCAACTCCTTGTAGGGAATCATCGACCCCTCAAATGTCTTGATCAGCGAGCCTCGCCGTTCCATATTCTTGATATACCCATATTTTACGGCATCATCTGCATATGGACGCAGAAACCATATCCATGAGAAAAGAATGAGCACCAACAAGCCGACGGCCATCCCCAACCACCATTTCCACCGATTGTCAGACTTATGGATAATGCTGCGGATCGGAGATTCCTCTTCTATCCAATAGTCAGGGTCTTCGGGGTCAAGCTTAGGAGTCTTTTGTTTCTTTACCTTGGGCGCAGGCTCATCGTCTGAATCAAAATAATCGTTGTCCTCGTCTTCCTCCTCCACACTTCTTCTGAAGAACCCCTCATGCTTTGGTTTAGCCTCCGGCGCAGGCTCCGGGTCGGAGTAATAATCATCCGGACCATCCTCATCCTGCTTGGGGACAGACGCCGGATAGCTGCCAACATCGTGCCTACCCTCTGAATGATGGATTGCATCTGAATCATAATCAGAGTAATAGGAATCGTGAGGCGCATATGTTGATCCGGATGAAAAGTCACGCGAAGGGACCGGGTCGTCGGAGTTTATCTCGAGTTCATCGTCCCAGAGATCATTTTCATCCCCGTTGTCAAAGAATTTATCATCATCGTATCTCATCTTATCCCAATTTATGCTGATTGCGACTGGAAGAAGTGGCACCGATCCAAATCGCAGTGAATATTCCAAGAATTATTAGCATCACAGTCTGACCGCTCCATTGAAGTATCGAAAAGGCAGCCCCCTCTACATCCGGGATTCCATAAATGGCGAGTCCGAACATTATGGCAATATTCCACGGACCAAGTCCTCCATTGCTCGGCACAGCCATTCCTATGGATGAAAAGACAAATGCCACAAGACAAGGAAGGAGTCCGAAATTGAGTGCCGGCTCATGGCATAGGGCTTTTGTGAATGTAAAGGCATAGAAAGCCACGTAAAGCTGGATGAAGTAGCAGCCCCAGATGGCAAAGGTCAGCAAGAGGAATCTCCATCTTCCCCGCATTGTCGCTATTACTGCAAATCCCCGCCATATCTCCCCGGTCCATTTGCGCAGCTTGCTTACCACGGAAGAATTCCTAAATCTATGGAGAAGCCAGCAAATGACAGCTATTGCAATCACTGCTATTATCCATATGGCAGGCGAATACAAAATGTGGAGTATGTTCTCCCCTACCGGATATTTCGCCATAAACGCAGCAAGTGCCGGTGCTGCCACCACAAATGTCAAAAGCATCAGGAACAGCACCATGACAGAGTCTGCCATCCTGTCGGCAACCATGGAACCCATCACAGTTGTGAACTGCGACTTAGAACGTTGGGCAACGAAAGTGCACCTCCAGAGTTCCCCGACACGCGGCAACAGCAGATTGAGCGCATAGCAACCGAAAACGCCACAAGTGAGTTGCATAAGCGTAGTGCTTACATTAAGGGCATCAAGCTGAATTTTCCAACGCATAGCCCTGAACACATGAGAGAAAACGCTAATGCCCATTGCCGCGAGAATCCACCAATAGTCGACGCCATGGCTTATTATATCCATGGTCTGCTTGAAATCGACCTTACTGAAGAGATACCAAATCAATAGGACCGACAAAAGGATTGGCACTATGTATTGCAATGCTTTCTTCATGCTTTTCAGAGTCAAAGTTGTCCTGTAAGTGTGCCGTACAGCTCATAGGCACTCCTGATTTCTTCTTCTGTGGGGCATACGTCCCACTGCGGACATCCTATTTCGTTGAGCAGAGTGAAGTTTATACGATCAGGTGAAGAGTTCTTCTTATCGTGGCGCATCAGGGAAATGAGGGTGTCTATATCCGTGCATTTTACTCCTGCTGCGGGATAATATTCCTTAAGCATTGTGGCAAACGGATAAAGTTGTGTTGATGAAAGAGATGCATCCCTCTCTTTTATCTTGGCAGTAGCCGACAATACCATTTCCCAGAGCAGTCCGTGAGCAACTGCTATTCCGTGAGCCATTGGCTTATCCTGCATAAGGGCAAACGATTCGATGGCATGTCCGGCAGTGTGACCGAAGTTAAGGATCTTCCTCTCCCCTTTCTCCTTCGGATCGCGGGTTGTCACTCCGGTTTTGATCTCAATGCAGCGAAGAATCCAAGGGAGCAGCAGACGTGGATCATCGAGATATCGGTCTATGTCCAGCAGAGCTGCATACATCTGCGGATCAGCTATGAGAGCAGTCTTGAGCATTTCAGCATAACCTGACAAAAGTTCATCTTTCGGCAGAGTGTCGAGTGTCTCGGGAATAATCACCACATCTTTCGGCATAGCGAATACCCCTATCTCATTTTTGAGTCCATCAAGGTTGATGGCAGTCTTTCCTCCGGTGGCGGCATCCACCATTCCGAGAAGAGTGGTAGAGACGTTGATGCAGTCTATGCCACGCTTGAAAGTTGCAGCCGCGAAGCCCCCGAGATCTGTGACCATACCTCCACCGATACAGAAAAGTGTAGAGCGGCGAGTGGCACCGTTTTCAGATAGCCTCCGCCATACTTTCATAAGAGAGTCGACATCCTTATGGTCGTCGCCTGCCGGAATCACGCATCTTGGAAGTTCATTGAGTATGGGCATTTGCTCTGCAAAACGGTCTACTACCAAGGTGGAAGTATTAGAATCCGCAAGAATGTAAGATGAGTGAGCTTCGATCAAGTCGAGTGCAAGCGGGAGCATATCGGCAAACTCATCCATTGACGGGAATATACCCCAAGCTCTTTCATCTTGGAAGTTCTTTTTCGGTATCGGACCGGTGCAGACAGCCATTGTGCGTATACCGGCAGCTACTCCGGCACGGACACCGAGTGGAGCATTTTCTATTACGATAGCTTCATCCGGGTCTACACCCGCTTTCTCAAGACCTCTAAGATATGGCTCCGGATCCGGCTTACCTTTGGTCACATCATGCGCCGTCACCATCATTCCATCATCAAAGACACCGGGATAATCTTTGCGGATATTGTCAATGAGTGATGCTTGTCCGCTACCCGTCACAAGGACACACTTTATGCCACGGTCGCAAAGAGTGCGGAGCATCCGATCAGCCCCGGGCATAGGCTCATTGCCTCCTATTCTTTTAAAAATCTTAGTCTTATAGTCATAGAGAGCAGTGCGCTTATCCGGATCGCAAGGGTGTCCGAACTCGCGTTGCCATATAAGGTCAATTGTAGCCGCGCCTGTCATACCTTCATACAGGTAGAACTCGTCGCGGCTGCATTCAATCCCATTTTCTTCCATCATCTGTTTCCAGGCGAGGGTATGATATTTCATGGAGTCATACAAGACTCCGTCCATGTCGATTAGAGCAGCTTTAATCATATTGCAAAATTAGCCAAAATTCTTGACAGTATTCACACGTTTTGAGAAAAAAATAATCCATTCCTCTTTTTTTATAACAGGAGGAATGGATTTGGAATGAAATTTATTACTATTCTATTCATTTGCATAGCTAAGGACTGTCGGTGACTCGACATCTACACCAAATTCCTGAGCCTTAGCGAGTATAGCGCGTGCCAGCTTCGGTTTCAGGTCTTCCGGACAATAACGGAAATAAGCTTCGGCAGCTCTCACATGAGCTGCATCCGGCATCGGGTACTCACGTCGTTCAGGAAGGCCGAACACGCTATCGGGCAGTTCCTTCTTTTCTTCATAACTTAATCTGTCATTCATAGCTTTAATAATTTAATAGGTTTCTGATTATATAACGTTCCTATGCTCTATTCTGCCTAAACTTTAACTATCTTTCACACATCGCTGATGGATAGGAGGCCTGATTTTTTGGCGCCTATGTAGGAGGCGAAATGAAGGTCGCCGCGGTCAATGTCGCTGATGTAGATGGGATGGCCTATGCAGAGGGTGTGGAGTGTGACGATGTCCCCTTCCTTGAGCTTGATGTTTCGTGATTTCGCCACACGGAACCGCATGTGGTCCACGCACTCCATTTCACATCCTTTTCCATCATTCCAACTTAATTCAAATCGGTCGCCGGACTTATATCTACCGGTGTCGATCATAGTGTCTGGATGAAATCCGGAATCTTCATCGTTGGTGACAGCCACTTCTCTTTCAATTCTTTTCTTAAAGGATTCCCAGTCTTTCATCCCATTGAAGCGTGCCAGTATATTGAGGGTGGTCTGTGAAAAATCACCATTGTATTTTACGTAGCCCCACAGTCTCTTAATGGATGAAAGGCTTAAAGAGTCGCCGGTGGTCTTTTGTATCCGCAGCAGCAAATCATTGAATTCAGATGGAGTGGTGGGTTCATATCCAAGGCGCTCATTAGTAATCCTGACCAGTGCCTCTAATGCATCATTTTTTCCCATGGCAGTTAAGATTTAGAAATTTATATAGTGTATAGTGATGAAAGCGGCGAGCATGATGCAAAGTCCCGATAGAATATATGTCAGGGCCTGCGACGAAAGAATCTGAGTTGCCCATGAAGCATTCTCATCCTCTTCTTCATATGAAGCTTCTATCATATCAAGTCCATTCATGCGCATGGCAGGATCCGGATGCATGCACCGGGCGGCAGCACGAGCCAAACTGCGGTTGCCGCTTGCGTCTGCAAGATCACTAAAAATCACTCCAAGCGAATATATGTCGGCTTCAGCAGTCGGCGTAGCGTCGGGCTCTGACTGCTCCGGCGCCATATATCTTTTTGATCCGGCGGGATGCTTAAGAATGACGTAATCATCACGATCCGAAAGATTGAAGTCGATGATCTTCACATTTCCTCCTTGATGGGACACCAATATATTATCGGGTTTGAGATCACGATGGAATATCTGCTTGCCATGCAGGTATCTTACCGCGTCTGCCATTTGCAATGCCATTGCATTCGCTTTCTCCGGAGAAATGCTTTTTTCTGAGATCATTTCTGACAGACGAATACCGTCGATATATTCCAATACGATTCTCTTCCCGAGAGTGTCGACATTTTCAAGTCCTAACGTGCGCCGGATATTCGGATGGTCAAGGGATATGCCTATTTCAAATTCTTTTGCCAAGCACATGTTGCTGATCGGGTCATCAAGACGGTCTTTTTTCAGCCCTTTCAGCGCAAAGCGTTTCCCATAGCGTGTGGCGGTATGAATTTCTGTAGCTCCATTTGATGAGCTGTAGAGCAGGGATATGTTGGAGAATTTATTGGAGAAGATCCCTGCGAAGTCAAGACGTGCACTTTCTTCATCAGCGTGGATGCTTGAATCTGAATCGTTATCATCCATCGACAAAGGAACACTGTCATTGTATTCATCTCTACTTTCCATAAGACTTTTAGCTTATTTATGGTTGGAATTCTTCAATGTGGGTGAAATTGCCCCAGACATTGTGGTTGCGGTATATTTTCTTTTTTCCCACCGGGATAAAAAGAGTACACTCCTCAAAGATTGCAGAGCTCCCATTGATGAATGCATCTTTTGTAGCGTAGGGCGGGATATCGGCTTTCAGATAAATGGAACTGACAGCAGTCCCGTCAAACACATAATTTCCGATGAATTCTGTGCCTGAGCCTAAGCAGACCGATTTCAGGTCTGAGCAATTCTGAAACATTCCTTCAGAAATATTGGTAATGTTGTCAGGAAGAATTATTTCAGCAAGAGCAGATCCTGCAAATGCCCCACGACTTATGGAAGTGACTGTAGCAGGAACTATGAGCTTCGTTATGGAGGTTTCAGCGAAGGCATTTTCCAGTATAGATGTTATTGAAGCAGGGAGCTGATAGTCGCCTTTTTTACCACAAGGAAACCATAGTATTTCGGATGCGTCATGATTGAAGAGCACACCGTCAATAGACGAAAAATTGCGGTTGGCCTTCGATACCTTGATCTCAGTCAGAGAAGGGCATTCCGAAGAAGGGAGCAAATGCTCGATACCGGCTGATATTGAGATGGCATTAAGTGCCGGGCAACGTGCAAAAGCATTGCGGTCAAGGCTGATGGCAGTGGCAGGGAGAATTATATCACGCAAACGAGTACAGTCAGCAAATATGCCGGATGTCAGTTTGTCAGTCTCTGTAAAGCGGCTTCCGTCATAAGATCCTCCCCCTTCGGTGATAACAGCGTCAGTGAGGTCGACATCACCTATTTTGACTCCTGAGAAATTCTCTTCCGTTGTGCTCGGGGCTCCGAGCATGATTCTGAGTGTATGGAAATCATCGCCATTCAAATATCCGGAAATAGTAAGGGATTCGAGATCGTAAAAGCCACCATTCTCAAATAGCTTTGACAAGCATCCCGGCTGTTGAAGAACGATACTGTTTCTTGTAGTATATTCCAAAGGATCACCATGCGCCTCTCCTATGGAATTAGCCGCAAATGGAGTGATCACGTATGAAGTCTCAGGAATAAGGCCGGTGACGTTAAGTTGATGGATGCCAGAAGTCAAGTCTATTTCCGGAAGATAAAACCGACGGCTTTCAGACGATCCAGAAGCCTTTATTTCGCAACCTGCCATTGCAAGAGCTTCCCCTCCGTCTTCAATGATGTTGAACTCTACAATAATGCCCAAAGGTCCGGTGGAAAGAGGGATTGGGGAAGATAGCTTGGGAAGTTTGTTTGGTTGGGTCTTAAAAGTGACTGCGTCAGATCTCAAGGTTGCCGTTTGGGAGCCCCCTTCTATATATGCGCAATAGGTATGACCCGGCTTAAGTCCGGTCAAATGAAAGGGGACTTTGTCAGATTGAGGATCACCGCTGATCTTCATTTGCGCTGCGTCTTCTTCGGCAGCATAAAAAAGGGTGATAAACGACAGCTGGGCCTCCCCTCGCCTTTCGACAGTGGCGATAAGGGTGGCTTCAGTACGAAATATGTCGGTTGCTTCAGAAAGAGTGATTATCGGCTCAAGGATACTCGGAGAAGTATTTTCAGAGCAGCTTGCCAATATACACATTGACAGAAGCATAAAAAGATATTTTGAACTATATGTCATTTTTTTCTGTTAACCCTACTTTTTACTTAATCTTACGCCTACACCGATTGATGCAAACCATTCACTGCCTTTTATGGTAAGGACAGATGCAGACACTGCCATACGATTAAACCTTATCATGATGCCGGCTTCCGCTGTCAGTCCACTATGACTGAAGAATGAATTCTTTACAAAGTCTCCCCCTTCGGATTTTGCCAATTGCCAGGCAAGGGCGTTCGATGAATATCCCAGTCCTTCGAAAACGGCTATGCGAGACCCTGCACGATGGATTGCCCCGACTGTAGCCATAAAGGATTTTCGCCGTGTAATGCCGGAGTAATATCTTTCTGCACCGTCGATCAAGCCGGTTTTACTGCAGGTTGCAACTATATTACCGGTACTGCCAAAGTCTGTTGAGAGATGAATGTAAGCTCCGTGACGTTTCATTATTGTAGCCAAAACGCCCCAATTCAGATATGAAGCCTTTCCACCATATCCGGCAGTTGCCAATATATCGGATTCAATAGGCACGGGAGACTTCACGGGCTTTACGACGAGAGTGTCGATCCTTGTCACTACCAATGTGTCGCGTATAGTAGTCACTATCGGCCGGCTTGTATCCACAGCCATCATGTTTTGCGATGGTTCCTTTATGACCAGTTCATACGTCTTGTGGCTTTCAAGTTTTGAAGGGAAAAGATAATCACGCAATACGCCCCAAGAAGCGTGCTTTATCGTAATCTTCTTAGAACCACGAGGCAAGTATAACCAAATTTCCCCGGTTTTGTCAATACGTTTTGCTATTCCGAGAGGTGTCGAGAACGCGAAGTCAGGAGAAGCGGCAATCACTTTGATTAATGCGCATCCTTCATCATTCAGGTCTTTCACAGGATTGATAAAGGCAGAGATATCATTGGGAAGGTCGTGAAACCTACCTACGCTGAACTCCTGCGCCAGGAGTGGCGCAGGAAATACGGCAAGCAGCAGATTGGCTGCGATAGCCATCACGAGAGTAAATAGCCTTTGTCTCATCTTGTTTCCCATCATTCCAGATTGAAGTCTCCTATCTCAATTACATCTTCTCCTCCTCCAAGAATATATGGGGCGGGTTGCCATGTCCTCACATGTATCAATGGCATCGAACGGTCTCTGAAGTCCCAAAGCAGGAAAAGGTAGCCGTCGTCGCTGTATCGGTCGCAACTGTATTTCTGCCTTAGGGTCACGCCATATATCCCCTCCATAGTAGGATGCCGCAGTATTTTGAAATCAGAAAAGCCGACATCAATTTTGCTGTTGGAGTTGAAAATACGCTCAAGTCGCTCAAGGTATTCTTTTTTTGAACGTATTGCATAACTGACTTTCCTGTTTCCATCTCCGGCAGTCTCCTTGCTTCCGGTCTTAATCGTATGTCCGATGATGATGAGAGCATTGTCGCTGAATACCTGGCGTATGAAATCAATGTCGCGTGTAGTGTAGGAAGTGCGGAGATGCTCGCAGTAGCTTAGTATCCTGTGCCGGCTTGCAGAATCGGTCTCCTCGAGCTGTCCGCTCATCACTTTTTGCGCTTCTGCCCGGAATGGATTGCCAATGCCGAAGGCAGATAAGTTAGCATCTCTGAACCGGGTGTCAGAAGGCGGGGTGCTATCATATATGTAAGTAGTGGGTTGGGCAGTGTTGACCATACGCTCTTGCGCATTTGCAGAAGTGTCGATTCCCGGATTCAGATTCTGTTTGGGTGTGACAATGTCAGAAATAGTATCAATTGCCACCACTTTTGGGTTTTCGGATATAGATTCCGGGATGGACTTCAGGATTATTCCCAAAGCCCATACTCCTAATATAAGGCTCATTATTATGAGCGATAAGTTTATCTTTATCCTTTTTGACGACATGCAGTTTTATAGGTTGTCAGTTCCAGTCTGTTATCTCTCCTCCTACTTCAATCTTGACCTGTTCAGGATTCTTGTCGACCACCAGGTTGACTATGTGGTGAATCCCCGGTTTGAAGAGGAACTTGCTCTCATAGAGGAAAGACACTCCATTCATGACCACCTCCACAAGGGGCACACGGTTTTCCAGTCGCTGCGGAACAATTATCGCGGTGTAGGATGTAGATCCCGCTTTTCTGGCGATGACTGTCTTGGCAGCGCCACGAAGATTCTTTGTGGCAACTCCCGCAGCAAGGTCGATGGTGGCATCAGTCACTGTGTTGTGGACATAGACTGTAGCATTGTCAGGAATCTCACCCTCGAAATCCTCTCCTTTGATCAGCCTGACCGTGAGTTTGCTCAGAATGTGTCGGAACTGAAGATTTACCGGATTTGGGGAAGCCTCGATCCCTAAGGATGAAGCATATAAGAAATCCGAGCCTTCATACCCGTCAATGCTGTTGCCAGCGGTATCTCGCTGGTCGGTCCCTACAGAGAATTGCAGGTCGCTCACAGAAGATATCTCGTCAAGCGCCGGATAGTAGGCATATGCGTTGTATGTCCCCTTGTCCCAGTATAGCTTTCTTCCTGAGTTCCAACCGGACGCTGAGAATGTAAGATGTTCATTATTGAGCGCGTTGCCCGATACCTCAAGAGGGCTATCGGACTCTGCCACAAAAAGACCTACAGCATCTCCCTCCTCGAAGGAAGTTTCCGTAGCCCGCGTCTCCGAGGGGTGGCTGAATGTGAATGACATTGCAACCTTTCCATCGGTATCAGCTGCCTCCGGCTCCATTGACTCATTGGCGCAGGAGGCTACACCAAAAGCCAACAATAGAACGCTTGTGATTGAATTAATATTGCGTCTCATAGGTTTTATGTTTCATCGTTTAGTTTCTTAAAGGGCTTCCTTTGTGGATGACAGGAGGCAGTGAGCGGTTGCCTGAATTTACAGCCCCCATGTCCACACTTCTTGTTGTGGCACCTGCCGTACGCTTGTCGAGAGCTGCGAATTCTTCGAAGTCGAATGGCTCGCCGGCGTAGTTCTTGATTCGCCTTACGATACTCTCGCGGCTGATGGTGCTATAGTATGGTATGTTGTTGTTCATACAGCTGTTCTGTTCAGAGCGGAATACGCCTCGGGAGTGCATAAAGCCCCCTTCGAAGATATCCACTATATCGCTATAGCGAGGGTCAAAGATGAGATGACTCCAGCCTACCTCATGCATCTTTCCGGTGAGCGAAATATTTTCATACCATCCCAGGTATTTTCCCCACTCTATTTCATCAACATGTCCACAGCAGGTGCATCCACATGCATCAATAAATGCGTTATGGTAGATATACTCATCGGCGAGTTTTCCAAAACCATGACCTCCTGCCTCATGCTGGATGACGCCGCGGGAGTCGAGAGGATATCCATAGTCGCTCTTCGGGCAGAACGCTACTGCATAGCCAGAAGTCCACATCTGGCATATGCCCCCATAGTCGGTGCTGTTGGGAACAACAATGACAAGGGTCTGATTTATATTGCTTTCATTGACTGTCGGGGCTTTCAGCACATAATCGGTCAGTTCATCATAGTCACACTTGAGTCCCACACCACCAGTGTAAGTTGTGCCAAAACGGTTGTAACGGATCGAGTTGATTGTTCCGACTCCGCTTTCAGTGGAGAGTGGAAATACTGTGTAGACGTTGAAGTAGTCTCGGTAAGTGGTATAAGGTTCTATGCCAAAGAAGTATTCCACCTGCTGCTTCATGTCTTTTAGGTATTCACCCCCGGCTATATCCTTTGCATCATAGCCGTCGCCAAGAATTACGATATTGATGCCGCCGTGGTTGCCTTTAGATGCTTTCTGGAGAGCGAGGAACTCATCTTCGCCGTATTCATATCCGTACTGTGTCACATGACAGGTGTGGGTATATTCCTTGTCTTTAAGACTGAAGACTACGTCGCCCTCGCGGATGTCTCCTGCTGCCGTAGACTTGATAGTGAGGGTTATCTCGCTTTTCTTATTGCCGGAAGTCTGAGAAAGCTCACACCAGTCGGGCTTTGACTCAAGCATCCATTCCCCCTCAGAGTCAATGACGAGGGTCTGCTTGTGTTCGCTGCTGAGAGCACATGCTACCGCCGGGCGGCAGACAAGTTCATGGTGGGCGGCAATACGCTTGAAATCACGCCAGCCGACTGCTGCCTGATACTGCGCCAAGGAAGTTTCCGGCACTTCGACAGTAAAGTTGTCTTTTGATACTCCATCGAATGCCCCTTGCTGTATGTAAGGAGGAATGTTGCTTTTTGTGACAATTTTGCCGATTCCGTAGCAACCCTGGAATGCGCCACCATCCTCATAGTAGCTTGCCTCATAACGTATATTTTCAAGGCTCTCCGGGAATACGAGTCCTTCAAGGCTACGGCAGTGGGCAAATGCACCGGCGCCGATGGTGATCAGTCCTTCGGCAAATTCGAGTGTACCCATGAGTCGCCAGTTGTAGGCGAAAGCTTTGTCACCGATTGTCACAAGATTTTTGGGGAGAATAAGTTCACCGGAGAAATCGCAGCCGTAGAAGACATTGTCGTTTATGACCATGAGGTTTTTCGGGAGTGCAAGTTCTCCACGGAAATGGCATCCACCGAAAGCGTTAGAACCTATTGATGCAAGACCATCGTGGAGATATAGATTGCCATCAAATCCACAGTCAGTAAAGGCATCCTCGGGTATATCTGTCACCCCCTGCGGGATTTCAAGAGAGCCTTTAATGTTGAGACATTGGAAAAAGGCCCGCCAACCGATTCTCTTCAGTTTGCTTGGCAGACGAAGGTTGCCATAAAACCCTTTACATCCCCCAAACGCACTACCACGTATCAATTCTACATTGTCGGGAATTATCAATTCACAGGTAAATCCACAATCGGAGAACACTCCATTGTAATAATCTATACCTTCATCTTTGTCTAAATCAATTTCTCCGGTATCATCTGACTGTGAGTTACCAATATATCTTAGTGTAGAGGGCAATGAAAGCGATCCTGTAAGGGATTTGCATTGATAGAACGCTCCTTGCTGAATATCAATTACCCCTTCAGGAATAATAAGAGACCCGGTAAGGTTTCTACATCCATAGAATGCTCTCGCCCCAATGGATTTTAATCTGTCGGGCAGAATTATTCTTGTAAGGCTGGCCTTGCCAGATACAGTAGCGTTCGAGTAAAATGAGCTTGGTGGAATTTGATCTTCTTTGCAAGAAATATTGTATATTGGCTCGTTGCCGAATGCCTGTATCTTCACTTCCTTGAGGTTGAGCGCCTGAAGAGCGTCCATCTCGTCGCGCATGAAGTAGAAATCGCGAGAGTCGACCTCTCCGGTAATCTTCAGGTTTTTTAGCTTAGTGTAGTCCTTGCCAGCATCGATGATGGCCTGCTTCAGTCCTCCCGGTGTGGACTCCACTATCACGTATTCCTTTGAAGTGGCGTCGTGGCTCACAAGGTCGGTCTCCCATGCGGTAATGCTTTCGCTGACGAGAGTGAGCGCATAGTCGCCGGTAAGCTCTTTCTTATCCACTTTTATAGTGAAGTTGCTCATCTTGCCAGGCGCGTAGCTAAAATCCTCGCTTTTTGAGAAGCGATAAGGTATACCACCTATTGTAATATTGAATAGGTTCGTACCTGCGGGGATGGTCTGAGGCACTACGATGGCACGCCATTCATCGCCACGCTTACTTGGGGTAATCGATGAGTTGCTGACATTCCCATCAGCTTTCACTGATCCGGTGGAGAGATCGATCACAGCATCGAGAACAGTATTGCAGACAAGCACCTGCTTTTTTGTCTCAGCCCATTCTCCTTCGGCAAATCCGGTGCCCTCCGTAAGGGTGACGCGCGCATTTGCCATTCTGTGGGTCATAGGAAGACGGATGACGCTGGATGTAGGTTCGACACCTTCCACTTTTCCCCATAAGAAATCAGACGCCTCGTAGTCGCCCATAGTGCCGTCGTTGGGAATTGAAGCTTGATTCGTCTTTACTGTGAATTTATAGTTGTTCACATCATCAGGAGCGCCAAACGGATAATATCCATAGACGTCAATACGTGTGTGTTTGTCTTTCCAATAGAGGTCGTAGGCGGAGCTCCAACGATAAGCAGATTCGTCAAATGTATGGCGTACGTTGTCTCCTCGGTTTCCTTTGGTAAGAAGTGTGCCGGGATTATTGCCGTTATAGTCTACTATGTAGACGCCCATCACATCACCGTCGGCAAACCCTTCGTCGTTTACTCGGGTAGTTGCCACCTGATTGATTTCTCCGGAAAGATTTATGGTTCCATTCTCTTGCATTTCCTGTCCCGGAGATTTAAGCAAATCCTCAGAACATGCTGTCAAAGTCAAAACCGTCAGGAGACCGTATGTGGTAAGTTGTTTATTCATAACTTTGCTATGTTTCATTCGGCTGTGCCTCCATTGTCGGTGTCATCCTCATCCCAAGGGGTGATGTTGACATTTACTCCGGCAGATGTCTTACTCAATATTACAGTGAAATTATGGTTCTTGCCACTTTGGAAAGTGAACCCTTTGTGCAGTTTGTATTCCCTTCCGTCGACAATCACAGTGATAAGATTGCATTCATCCACAGTCTGCGGCACTATCAGAGCCTTGTAGCAGTTGTCTGAAAATAGCGGTGTAATAGTTGCCGTTTCTCCTACAGGGGTCACCTCTCCGGTAGCGAGCTTTACTGTAGCATTGCATTTAACTCCATTTATCCTTACCGAGATATCAGATTTGGAGAGGGTCTCGGCAGTAAAACCGTTGCCCGGCTCAAGGTAGATGGAAGCCCGACTCATTGTATGGCTGACCGGGATTTCTATAGCCGATGCAGTCGGAGCTACATTGATGGTCTTTCCGGTCATAAGGTCTGAGGCTTTGTAAGCGGATTCTGTAGATTGGTCTTTATTGACAGAAAATTCGTATGCATCTACTGACTTTACGCTTGAATATGGGTAGTAAACATAGAAGTCGGCATGAGTCTCATTGTCTACCCAAGTCACTTGAGAGTCCGGAGTCCATATGCCGTCATAGCTGAAACGCATATTGCTGACATGGTTGTCAGAGTCGCTTAGAGTTCCGGGATTGCCTCCGGAATAGTTCACCACATAAAGACCGATACAGTCACCGGTTTCAAACCCATAGTCAGTGGCACGGCTACCACTTACAGATGGACTGATTTTAATTTCCAATTTCTCCTGGGCCGGAGGATTTGGCGTTGGAATCGGTTCCTGAGAATCCTGTTCTCCGGAGCATCCCGCTTGCAAAGCGACGAGAATGAAAAGAATGTTGTATTTAAATAATTTCTTCATGATCGATGTTTCTGTTATATAAATAGCCCCCTGAATTGTCGGTGGATTGAATTCTTAATGCAAAAATAAGCAAAAATTACGGTAATATGAAGAGTTTTACTGTTCAATTTGGTTCAAAGCGTAGTTTTTTGAAGATACTCCTGCATTTCTTCCAACAAACTTTCTAACTCAACTTTCGCGGGCTCTTAAAAACCTCACACAGAGGAACAGAGGGCGCAAAGGAGGTGGGAACGCAATTAGCTTAACCGACCGCTGACAGCGAAAAGCTAAATGAAAGAGCCATGCGGTTGTGGCGAGAATCTGAGAAACTTGAATTATTTTATAAGGTTGAACTAAGTTGAACTCATTGCGTATTGGAATATATTACTAAAATTCTTAACTTTGCATCGCAGATACAATCAGATTTAACTGCCGTCTATCCTTTGTGGAAAAAGAAAGCACGGACAGTTTTCTGAGAAACGGAAATATAATTAATAACGCAATAACAAAATTATGAAACGAATGCATGTAAAGATTCTTAGTTTGATCTTTCTTGCTTTATCAGGATTGAACGCGAAGGGTGCTACAGTGAAGACGGAACTCAGCGGTCTTGAGCCAGGCGACAGCGCCGTAATCACAATCAGTTCGGAGACAATCCTTGTGTCGAAGCAAGTAAAGAGCAACGGATCCGTGGACTTCGCGGATGTCATTCCCGGCCTTCATTCAGTCAAGGTTGAGGCAAGCGGCTACAATCTTCCCAAGACCCTACAAGTAAGGGTCAATGAAGACGGCAGTGTAGAGCCTGCGGTCGGAATAAAGCTTGTTGTCACGAAGATGGATGATGAACCCGACAACTGGCACCACGTGTGGGAGTCGGACGGTAGTGTAGGCGGCTACACACAGACAAGCCATATAAACACTCGTCCGGAAGTCGAGTTCCTTGGAAAGAAGGTTGTCCCTTCCGATGTGCCGTCGATGGCTATACTTAAAGATCAGTATCATATCATTCTTGTAGATGAGGGTAAGCCCTGGACGCAGGAATACGCCTACCGTATCCTCGAGACAGTCAAGACCCTTCCCCGTGACTATGCTGGCATGGCATATTGTAAATTCATCCTTACGGAAGATAAACTAACAGATGACCTGACCATGCAGAAGGAAGATGGAGGGAATACAGTCACGATCTCTCAGGATGCTTTCGCATACGCCAATCCATTCCTTGTCAATCTTGATGGAGTCAGAGGCAGATTCTTTTCGAAAAGACTTCATCACGCCCTTACAAAGATCGTGACTGATTTCGGGGAGGACAAGGGTACGATTGATCAGATACTTGACCAGCGGTTCGGGGTATCGGTAAATGTGCCTGACTATAAGGAGCTGACTGCCAATACTACTAATGAAGACAGTGAATGTTTCCAGGAATTTTTACCTTCGGAACTCGTAGCAATAATAAACATGTTTGAGGAATTGCCTGAAGGTTTCCATGTTACTCCGAATCTGAAATATCTTGTGCGCCGCCTTAACGGTCATCCCCATCCTATATATAATGAGGCTGCCGCTGTGGCATGGTGTCAGGAGAATGGATATATAGAGTTTATGGTGTCGGATAAAGGCGCTGCGTTTTCCGGGAATAATGAGCAGTTTGACACCCAGCGGCTTATCCTTCATGAGAAGACCCACTTCCTTTGGGCGTTCACTTTCTCAGAGGAAATAAAAAAAGATTGGATAGAGTTAGGAGGATGGTTTAGGGATCCTAATGCAAGCAGTGGCTGGAGCACAACGAAGACCACGGAATTCGTATCAGCATACGCCCATGCCCATAATCCCGACGAGGATATGGCAGAGTCAGTGGCATATTATCTGAAGGATCCCGAGAAACTGATGAGCCGCGCTCCGGAAAAGTATGAATTTATACGCGACCGCATTATGCACGGCACAAGATATATCTCGTCGATCCCGGACCACCTGACTTTTGAGGTGCTCAACCTTTACCCTGACTATGACTACCCGGGTAAGATCAACAAGGTCGACATAACCGTCACCGGCGCTCCGGATGAAGACAAGCATATCGTCATGGAGATTTCGCTGAATCATGAAGAAGGATTTCAGGATGATGCATCAAATGCATATGTAAGAATTTCGGCACCACATTTCAAGGATCAGTTTGGAGAGGAATGCGCACAGTATGTCGATCTCTGGATGTATCCAGTCGATGGGAACGGACATCTTCTCCGTGGAGAGGCAATCGTAAATGAATACTCAAAATCCGGATATTGGACCTGCGGCGATATCATTGTGTCTGATAATGTCGGTAATGCGCGTTATGAAGGAAGGAACGACTGTGTCACCAACGTATTCATAAATAATCCTGATGAAGACCTGATTTCACCGGAATATGAAAGCGGAAGCCTGAGGTATGAACTTACCGAAGGAGAAGAGGAGGGACATAAGGTTCAGTTCCTTAACATAAGGTATAAGGTGAAGGACAACATCGGTCTGAGAAATACTTTCGCACGTGTGGACAATGACTACGAAGGATGGTCGAAAGGAGGTACAGGACTGACAGACACCTATGGTTCATATAATGAAGAGACCGGAGAGGCAGAAATCACATACGTCATCAAGGAGTATTTCCCGTCGGCTAATTATTTCGTTACATTCATAACCTCTTATGATAAGGCAGGGACAGAAAAGACAGTGTACTTCTCCGACTCACCCGATCATGAAAAAATAGAGAAAATATTCATCACTACCCCTAATCCGGATTACAAGGCACCTGAAATCGATCTGAACAGGATGCTTGTGTATGCCGAGCCTACGCATCCTGAAAACCCGGACGGCGAGACAAAGGTGACAGTGACGTTCTATGCGAGAGACAATATATCCGGTGTCGGTCCTATACGCTATGAGTTTCGCGATCCACAAGGCAATATGCATGGAGACTGGTTTTATCACCCTAACTTTGGATCAACATATTTCGAAGGAGATCCCACTGTTTGGGCACGTTATCAGATCACTCATCTCTTGCCTCGCGGATCAGCTCCCGGCATCTGGGGACTTGCGACAATGTATATATCCGACAAGGCTGGGAACGAACAGACGTATAATTTCGTCGAAACCCTCATATTCGAGCCGGACGATTCCGAGGACGGTTGGGAACTGTTTGCGGAAGTAGAGGATACTTCTTTGGTATTTGGATTGAACTCAGACGAAGTCTCGAATTTCGGATTCACCTGGAGGATCATACATGAAGAGAGTGGAATGGAAATCAGCGGAGACAGCAATGGGTCGTTTACGCGTTCTTCATCGCAGCTGAGAGCAGACATTTCCTCTATGCCGGGCGGAAATCTGATCCTTATAGTCCAGGCATTAGGTGAAGGCGGTGATGTGACTACAGTCAAATCCCGCAGGATAAACTATCCGGGCCCATTCATACCTGTAGAAAGTATTCTTCTGCAACCATCAAGTGAGGAATGCAGGATCGGTGAAAATATTACAATCTCTGCAACAGTGCTTCCGGAAAATGCGACTGACAAGACACTGACTTGGACATCATCCGATGAGTCAATTGCGACTGTCTCTGCTGAAGGTGTCGTGATTGCTAAAGCCGTCGGGGATGCCGTTATCACTGCCACTTGCGGAAGTGTCAGCGCTACTTGCGACGTGCATGTACTCCCGATTCTTGTTGAGTCGATAGTCATTGACCCGACGGAATGGAGCGGTGAAGAAGGAAGTGAGTTCAAGATCTCAGCTGTCGTGCTTCCGGAGAGAGCCACCGACAAGACACTTACGTTCGAGTCGAGTGATAATACTGTCGCTACTGTGGATACCGAAGGTAATGTGAAGGTACTGAAGGAAGGGACATGTGTTATAACGGTTTTGACTGTCGACGGTTCGGATCTTACGGCAGAGTGCGTGATCACAAGTCTCTCAGGTGTGGAGGCTATCTTCGGAGACTCGAGTGCGGAGGTGGATGTCTATGACATGAACGGCATATTGCTGAAGAAGGGCTGCACACGCGAGGAACTTAAGCGACTGAAGCCCGGTATCTATATTCTTCGCAGTGGAGACACCATCGTCAAGACAATTCTAAGATAACAGACTCTTACTTACAATTATAAGAATGAAAACCGGATGCATGTTTATATATGCATCCGGTTTTATATTATACGGATTCTTTTCGTGCTCACTGCGTTCGCACCACAATCGCATTCTTATGTCGACCAAACTTAATAGCACGGGACGTATCTTATGTAATCATAAGAATGGAACTTTGATGGTTATGTGAGAACCGCATTTAGGGCACTTTGGAAATAGCTCGAATATCAAGTCACCTTGCATATAGGTGAATGTGTGGCCGCAACTCATACAGCGGCGCGTTTGTCGTTGGAGTAACATAATATATGATAACTTATGAAGGTGTTTAACGGTCGTTTAGAGGGTGGACTTGTTTCTATCGTCTGGGAGACAGCTGAGAGATCCTGACATCACCCATGACGGTAGGAAGTCTGTATGGGTGATGTCAAGAGATTCTTAATTTTAGGGTACTAACTGTATTTCCTTGGATACCTGACTGCTCTTCAATACCTCATGGAGACGTTTTGCCTGGGGCTTGAAGGTAGCGTAGGTGATTGTGCCGCAAATAGCGCCGCTAAGCAGAGGGATAGCCTTATATAGGCCTCTGCCTACACCCTTGGCTGCAATCTGAGTGCCGAGCTTTTTAGATATAGCTTCGATAGCCTGCGCTATGAACTGCTTTGAGAGTATGTTCCCCGCCACGCGGATAGCAGTCTCCTCTGTCATTCGTTTAGCCGCTTCCATGGCTAACTTCTTCACAAGCTCCTTCGCCACTTCCACCTTGTTCATAACGCCGATGAAGGCAGTCAGCATGATTTCCCCCTCTGGCGTGAGTCGTCCACTGTCATCTACCATATCTGGAAATCCATAGAGATACCCCAGCTTCTGACCGACGGCCACTACATGGAAGTAATAGTTTGCCAGGTCTGCAGGGACCGAAACAAGCATCGCCAGACCTCCCGGTATGCTGGATATTGTAGATACTGCTGTCGCTTTCGCGGTGTGCGAGCGGATCACGTTTGAGGCCGCATCCTCAATCTCTGCCTGAGAGATAACCTTGGCAGGGGATTCGTATAGACATCGCCTGATCTCAGAGTCGGAGAGATGGCTGAAAGTTTTGCGCAGATATGATTCGCGATTGATTTTTGCTCCCGGCATCTTAAGAATGCCGTTCAGGAAAGAAATCCAGGTTGTATTCATTTGTTTATATAATTAATGGTTTTTAGTTAAGTAGGAATGCATAATTCATAATTCATAATGCATAATTGTTAGACTCTGAAATTCAGATGATAAAACATTTATGATATTATACTTTTAATTTGACCAGCTACTTAGTTTCATTATTTATTGTGTAAAATTTTAAAAATAATTATGTTTATGGGGTCTTCCTGATTGGAATCAACGGTATAATTCCATGTTATTTTGGGATCCATTGGATAAGCGTCAAAGTATCTTATCAGATTTACGAGCTCTGTCACTGAAAACATATAATCCGTATTCGCCTTGATAAGTACGGAGGCTTCCCGGATAAGTTCATCCTGATTATCCGGCAGACACTTGCTTGCTTCATCAATTGTTTTCCCAGTTGCAATATTCAATACTTTCTCTCCTGAAAGATTCACCATCTCAATAATGACATCTTCCGGGACTCCAGTATAGAATATTGCGCCTTCTCCCTCCAGAAGATTTGAAATCCGGGTTCTCGTCTCTTCAGAAACAATATTTCCATAATTTACATTCAGCATAATCATTTAGTTCTTCTATTATATTAACCTTCTATCTATACTTTCCTTTGGCAAGGAGATTGTCTATGATGACGCAAGCCGGGATAGATAAGGCGGCGGTGATTCTTGAAGATGCTCTCTTATTGTCGGCTGGCTCACTTGCTTTATAAAAGGCATTGAAAATGGCGCCTATAGAGTCACGCTCAGAGACTCTTAATAGACCCTTTAAGATATCTCTCCTCTCTTCCGAGGTGCATAATGAAAGCATCTCGCAGATCAAATTCGGCAGTAACAATCTACTTGCACATAATGTTTTTTTCTTGAGGTCCATAGATTCTATTTTTTTAATGACAATGCAAATTTAAAGCCATTTTTTTACCTTGGCAAATAAAACAAACGATGAAAATCAACGTTTAAAATAAAGTTGGGAATAAGATGGACGCCCGTCTGCCTTAGTCCTGACTTTCAAATTCCCGACAGCCATGGATAATCAGTTTCAACTCTTAGACGCCATCATTAAGTCGCGTCTCTTAGCCTACGATGATGAAGGATATGTGGATTTTTTGGAGAAGGATGTGGATTCTTTCAGAAAGAGAGATCGGTATGCTTCCGACGAGGAGTTAGAGTCAATTATGGATAACTTTACAGAGGCATTCGATCGTGCCGATGCTTTTGGACCGGAATATATGATTAGTTCTTATATGAAGGCAAGTGACGCATTCTCCTCCATAGACTTTGACTGGGGAAAGAACAAGCAACTTGCTACGCGCAGAAAATTCTGCCGTTGGATGTTCAGGCAGGCGTACCTAAATAATCCGGAACTTCATGATGATCCCTATTCTCCTAATAATGAAGACTGGGAATTGTTAAGTCTTTTCAAGCCTGATTTGGATGATGATGTAGAAGCAATCGATATCATTTTTACCATGTTATTGACATTTCAAGTCATCCGGCCCTTTGGCAGCGATAGCTCGAGAGCTATGAAATACGGGTCCCCTATTAAAGTTCGTGATAAAATGGTGAAGCTGCTGGAATCGCTGCAAAATGACCTTCCGACTTTAGGAATTAACAATAACCTTCATACCATCAAGAGAGCGTTGGATGTTCTTAATGGTCCGGAGTATGAAGAAAATCCTCTTCCTCCAGCTGCCTTATGGGGATTGCTGAATAATATCTCTTTAGAACTGAAATTGAATTCCTCTCCAGCAGAATTATTGGATTCTCATGTGGAACTAAATGGATATTCCATGCCCGGAATATGGGTCGATGATGCCAAGGAAAATCAGAAACGATTCTGGATATTTCCCAATAATAAGCTTATGGCATTCTGTTTTTATTTAAAAAACAGAGAGTGGATACTTGAGCCATTTGAATTTGTATTCACAAAACTTGAGTATGAATACGAGTTTGACAGCACCTGTGTCATAGCCACAACCAGAGGCAATATGCAGGTCATGATGAAAGGAAAGATCGATGATTCTGAGATGGCGAGATTGAAGTATATGCTTCAAGACCGAGATGATGATGGCAATTTCCAAACAATAAGATTTGAGCTGGAAAGTGGGGGTGATTATCCCTATTGGATGAATTGGAGAAGTTTTAGACGTCTGCCATCGGATCACGAACTAACTATAGAATATGGGGATATAATCAATAAAATATTCCATGAATCAGAAATGCTCCGAAGTTTTGATTACCGTAACATGGGGAGTTGGATTACAGATTCTCATGATTGTCTTGCCGGTCTCGATTCTGAGTTCCTGTACCTTTCAGACATTGCCCTGAAAAGAAACGGATACCTGGAAAGAATAGACGGGCATAAACCCTATCCGCTATATGATTACAACGTAGAATACTCCAAGGCCAATCCAGGATTAAATCTGTTCAGTCTGGATATATCAGAAGAGCAGCCTATGTATGTAGTGGCAAGGGATCCTTTGTTTTACGCTATGCTTGATGAAAAGCTGAATCAAAAATCTCTTGTCAATGATTTTCCCAACAGAGCGGAAAGACAATCATTCCTGCGAAGATATGAAGAATTCAAGGAAACTGTCATGTCTACAGATTTTCAGGATCAGGTGACTATCTACAAAAACTTACCTCAGCATTATCCTGATATTCTATGTTTCAATAAAATAAGCAGGACATTCAAACTCGATGAAATAGTAGAATGGTTTGGCGTTAGGAAATTCACCTCTCGGGAAGATATGGAGAAAAGTGACATCTTCACATGGAGACAGAAGTTGATGTAGGTGATAAGATCTCACGGGAAATAAGAGAATGAGAGTAAGCGCATATGCTCACTGCGTTCGCATCACAATCTCCGTCTGCTGGAATTTCGATTCGCTAATTAATGTTATTGATGATTATTTGAAGTGGGATTTGATGTTGAGGGCGTTGGCTACGCCGCCACGGTGCTTGAAGGCTGTGTGGGCGGGGCGGTAGACGAGGCGCATCGTGCGGCAGTCGGTGTCTTCTCTTCCCCAATGAGGCTTTGATTGATTCTCATAGGAGAAGAGACTGTATTGAGGATTAATTAAGTCTCAGGATTAACCAAAAATCCAGTGGTAGAGGCCCATAATCATAGAGAAACATAGGTAAATTAATCCGATGAGAATGACCAACCCTACAGATCCCCATATTACTGTCTGATTCACTTCCTCTTTCACATACGGATCTTTTTCCACGTAACCAACTATCCATCGGGCAGCTTTCTTGTTGGCTTTATAGAAAGCATCCACTATGTCTCCTACAGTGGGAATGGCTCCTACAAGCATATCGATCGCACCGATAATCAGAATAGCAAATGCCAGTTTGATCGATCGTATCTTAGTCAAGGCAATGTAAAATGCCGGAAGTATGGCTGCTGATGAAAGAATGTCACCAAATGCCGGCAGAAAGAAGCCTACAATAGGATCAAGAAACCAGTCGTCATATTTCTTAGCTATCCACACATATTTATAGGCCGTGCTTCTTGATAATTTTTCCATCATATATGCCTCATCCTGAAGATGTCGGTCTACCGATGCTACGTTTCTGTCGTAGCTGTTTCTGTCTACTAATTCTACTACTTTTCCCATGATGTATCTAATAATTGTTTTTAAAGAACGCTACGCAAAACACTACAGCCACGAGTATGATTAGCTGTAATAAAACTCTTCTTGTCACGGAAGACATAGATGAATTGCCGTCTCCCATATCAAGAGTGATTTGGCAGCAGTTTTGCTACAAGGTTATTGATTGAATTGTTAGTCATCTCGATCATCCTCATTGCCATTTCCTGACGTGCGAGAGACGTATCTGAAACGTCTTCGCATATCATGTCCATCGCACGGTCCATAAGCCTGTCCATTCTTGCCTGCATGTCTGCGAAGTTTTTCTCAAGTAAAGGAAGGGTGTCTCGGTAGATGGTGATGTCACGTTGGGATTTGATCATCAAGGTATCGAGGGCATGATCCAGACGCTTGGTTTCCAATTCTACATGAGCGGTGATTCTTGAGATCTCGCTCATCGTTGCCGCAACGTTGTTGATTGCGTCTGTTACGTTGTTGACTATGTTCTGAGCCGCTTCCGCGAGCACAAGTGTGTCGCCTTCAGCCGGGAGCACCTCGTAATTCTCAATGGTAGCGAGGCTGTTGTCGCTGTTTCTTATTATATCGTTCATGTCTTACTATTTAAAGAATCCTGTTATTGCTGAAGTAATAGCATTTCGCTCATTATAGTCGATATCCGGACGTTCTACCTTTCCACAAAGTGATTCTATCTGTCGGTCAGCCTCATCTTCAAGAATACGCCCATCTTGCACATATTGTATCAGAGCCTTTTTGTTTCCTTTTATACAGATTCTTAAAGTTGCACCTAATCCAACTGCCGCCAACAGAAACTTTTCTCCTATGCTTCCTTGGAAGTAGAGGAAAGCGATAGCGATTATGACAGCGACAGCAATAATGCCAAGGAATACAATCTTGCCTGTAGGAGAGCTTTTGAGATGGTCTGTGTATGGTTTCGTGATGGAATTGTATTCCTCCACAGCTCCACTATCATTGATAAGTGTTCTTACAAGAGGCTGGGCATCGTCAAGTCTTATGTGGCAAACCTTTTGCCCTAAGGCCATAAAAGTAAGCTGATAATCGGTGAGAAGCATTATTTCTTTTCCCATGATGCTTTGAGCGGCATCGGCAGCTTCCGAATAAGCCTCAATTAGGGGTTTCGGAAATAATTCTTTGGCTATAATGTTATTGATCAGATAATAGTCAGGTATATCAAATTCACTTCGCTGAAGACCATTTAGCCAAGTGCCATATTCATTTTTTAGATATTTGCATAATTCAAAAAGATAAGCATTTGTGCGATACATGGTTAGAGCTTTCGACTGAAGAGATGCCACCCTACGCATTTTGTCAACGTCAAGATCAGCCAATCTGTAGGTGACTTCACTGCATTTCTTAAAAAGCCTGCCTGCCGTAGCAGCGTTTTGTGTCACTTTAGGCATAATGGCAGTCACCTTCTCAAGATTATTTTGAGCATAGATCTTCTTTACCGTCATATACTTTTGCACAAGGCGATTATGCTCTTTGGCGGCCTTGTATTCACCGAAAGCTTGAATGGATCTGGCACCGATTTCCAAAGCCATAGCCATTTTGTTGGCAACTTTACTGCCTGGCTTCATCATATCCATCGCTGAAGTCACGAGCGTGCGCACCATGGAGGCGTAACCGGCATAAATTTCCGGTATCTCTTCCGCCAGCTGGTCGATCTGAAGAAGAAGGGTCCCCTCAGTCTGCTGCATATCAGCCACTAATGAGTCAAGCTCGGTTTCCATTGACTTTAGAGAGTTCATTTTATCCATGATATTGAAGATTTGAATACAAAGTTAGAATGTTTCTTTAGGTTATGCAAACTTACTTGAGTTCAAGTTGGTTCAGGGATGCTTATGTGAAGTAGTCAATTTATTGGTAATGATTTTGGAGATCGGCATAAGAATGTTCCAGAGTTAAGAAGAAGCCAATGAATATGTATGTAGAAAAGCTTACTTTATTTCATTTCTTGAAATTATATATCCATAGCAAGCGTTGCAGATAAGTTGCGTCGGATTATTCTGTAAAATGGCTATTTTCTTTGAGACTTTATCTCGGTTGCAATTACTGCATCTGAAACTGTGTGATCTTTCATATTTTAATAAGACCATACCGCATCTTGGTTTTGTCGCCGTAGGGTGATCTCCATCGAAGGCATGCTGACTGAGATTGTTGTTTCCTGTATATTTAATGCTGTTTTGAGGATCATTGAATTTTTTCATAACTTTATTCTGATTTTGAAAGTGAATGCTTGTATTGTGAGCGATTGGGTGTGTGTGCACTGTTAGGTCTGTCTCGTTTTAAAGATGAACGACAGAGGGAAGGAATTTAGTTGAGTATTCTGATGTTATGTATGGAGTTGGCAACAGTAGAAGGGAGCCGAAATATTAGCTCAAAATGGGTGTCTCTGGAAGCAGCCTTGTCGTAATCGAGATGGATGGTGTTAAGGTATGCACCTGCCGCTATGGTAGTGAATGCTATCACCATATATATAGCATAGTATCCGATGAGTTTCCTGATTGTATTTGTTTTATGGTACGAGGTGGATTCCGAAACTTCTTCATTACGGAGTGTACAGTAGATGATGCGTCCGGTCTTCTTCAGGATTAGGACACTTATACCCATCACAACCATACAAAAGATAATCTGGTCGGCGGTGGGTATCACTACACACTGATAGATGAATGATCCGATGAAGACGAGTAGTGCTACAGGAGTGTAGAAGAGGTGGAACACGATTCGGTTCTTTTGCTCGGAGATCACCTTATTGGTCACTTCAATTGCCACACTATTGTGTGGACTTGATGACTTACTATTTTCCATATATTGACTTAATATTAAAACTCGGGTGCAAAGGTACGGCACATGTCGCCGGAAATTCCGGCGACCTTTATGTTTATTTTGCATTTTCAATACGATTATCAGGAAAATTTCATTAAATTTGCGATGTTATGGCAAAGAATCAATTGAAGAAGTGTCTATGGATACTTGACACCATTTACCGCACGGGTGGTATAAGTTATAAAGATTTGTCCGCGCGTTGGGAAATGGAGCATGGAAAGGATGGAATAGGAAAACTCAGCAACTCCTCTTTCCGTGAGTACATACACATGATAGAGGATATGTTTGACATCAACATCGACTGCATATCTTCGAACGGCTATAAATACTGCATTACGAGTGAACACGACTTAGATGGTAGGAATGCAAGAAGCCGACTTCTCAAAGCCTTTGCGGTCAACAATATCCTCAGCAGCAACAGTGTCCTGGAAGGAAGGGTTATCTATGAAGAGATTCCTTCCGGAGAGAAACATCTGCTTCCAATACTCGATGCCATGCGGATGAACAGAGAGATAGAGGTAGTCTACGCTTCGTTTAACAGGCAAGATCCAAGGACTTATCGTGTGGAGCCGTATGCAGTCAAGGTGCATCATCGGCGATGGTATCTTCTGGCTCGGTATTCCGGGAGTGGTGATTTCCGGCATCTTGCGCTTGACCGAATGAAGGAGGTCATGATGCTGGATACCACATTTACAATTGATCCGGGGTTTGATGTGGATGCTTATTATGACGGAGCCTACGGGGTGCTGACAGGTATGGAAGATGAATATGACATTGAGGATGTTCGAATAAAGGTATATAATGACTTCCATAGGGTGGAGTATCTTCGGACGTTGCCTTTGCATAGGTCGCAGAAAGAGGTGGAGACATCATCGGAGTATGCTGTATTTGCCTACCGACTTCGGCCTACCGATGATTTCCTCAACGCTGTGCTTGCTCTTGGCGGGGATGCGGAGGTATTGGATCCTACGTGGTTCAGGGAATATGTCGCCGAAGAACTGAAGAGGATGTTAGGGCGGTATTATTAATCCCTGATATACTTTCCGGATAATGCTTTTAGTCTTTTAAAACCAAACCCGATAGCTTGAAACCAGAGGCTACCGGGAATAAACATTGCAAATTTACAGTTTTTTTACTTACGCAAATATTAGTCAAAAATTTATGTTAAAATACCATAACAAAAGACCCTTGTTGGGGCGTTAGTTTAAGTGGGATTTGATGTTGAGGGCGTTGGCGACGCCGCGGTGCTTGAAGGCGGCGTGGGCGGGGCGGTAGACGAGGCGCATCGTGCGGCAGTCGGTGTCTTCGTGGGGGACGAGGTTGAGGCTGTCGCGCCACTGCCAGAAGTCCGATTGTAGGCTGAGAATAACCTTTATATTCCGGATTATTCTGATTAATGTCCGATGGGGAGATTATTATAATCCATTTTTCAACTGATTTATCTGAGCGCAGACGCGATTGATGTGATCTAATCCGTATAATAATGAATTGCTGTCTATGTCCATCCAAGAAAACAGGGTCTTGATCTTCGCGTAGATGTTTATCACATATGATGTATCAATTGTGGATGTATGGGAGGCGAAACAGATCGTCTCGTGATGTGCTATACGGTTGCGTAACGAATTGACCTTATCCAGCTCATTGAAAATATAGGTCTGATTATACTGCATCTCTCTTGACGAGCGTGGTTTGTTGGGAAAAATAGAAAGGAGGTTGCGCCCGGTCACACGGTATTGTACGGGTGAGAACATGTATTTCCAAATACCGAATTCCATTTCAGCCAACAGCTTGTGGTGGGTATAGGACTGCGATTGCTGTAACTTGCGGTGTGCAAAGGTTATGATGTCGCGCGTCTTTCTCAAAATCGGCTCTGTGAATACTCCGTCGGGCATTATGGAATCACGCAACCATTCATCGCCCAGGTTCTCAGTCAATTTACTGTCAATGGCATTACGCAATGCGACCTCGAAGCAACTGACTATGGTAAACATCTCCTGCGAAATCTGAAGATTGTAGCGATAGAGCGTCATCGCCTTACGGGTATCGCCTCCACATGCTGTGACATAACGCTCCATGCGTTGCGTGGACATTATTTTCTCGAAGTCAGCGTATTTCATTTGAAATTAACAATCTTTTCGTTTTAAAATTTTGTTATTAAGAGAAAAAGTACTATCTTTGCAGTGTTGAATCCCGGTAGCCCCTGTATATCAAGCTATCGGGTTTTGTTTTTAGGTCGCAAAAATACAAATTTTTACGCACATCTGCAACCCTTAGTAAAAATGGACACCCCGTATCTCTCTCGATGTCTGACCACTAAATCCTAGTAAAAAAGTTTCACCATTCCTCGCTAAGAGGTGTGCCTGGGAACAAACATTACAAATTTATTATTATTATCGATACCACAAAAGTTGCTTAAAATTAATCTTAAATATAATTAGGACTGTGTGTTTAAATATCAGTTGAAGTGGGATTTGATGTTGAGGGCGTTGGCGACTCCGCCTCGGTGCTTGAAGGCTGTGTGGGCGGGGCGGTAGACGAGGCGCATCGTGCGGCTGTCGGTGTCTTCGTGGGGGACGAGGTTGAGGCTGTCGCGCCATTGCCAGAAGTCAGGTTCGCTGCCGTTGGTTTTTGCCCATGCTTCTATTGCAGGTTTTAGAGTTGGAATCATTCGGTTTTGGGCTATCTCCTGAAGGCTGTTGGGGCCGCCTCCTCGTTTTTGGATGTTGTCGGCTGAGAGCTTGTCGTAGAGGTCGGAGATGTCAACTATAGAGCCGGGGTATGTGACGGTATCGAAGTTTGGACTGCCGTGAAGGTCATATTGGCATACGGTGAAGTTTACGGCTTCACAGTCCTTGTAATTGGGGTGAGATGGCTTTAGACGGCAGGTGCAGTCGTTTGGTCCTTCCCAGATAACGTGGCTTTTGGGAACGGGATCCCACAGTTTCCAGTTTTCTTCGAGGGCATCCCAGGTGTTTTGGCGCAGGGAGGCGCGGTAGCGGTCGTATGTTGGGCGGTCGTCATGGTAGAGGCGGTCGAATTCGAGGCGCATGGACTCGAGGATGGAGTATTTCTCGGCTACCGGGAGGTTGGCGTATAGTTTGGATTCTTGAGTGAGCATAAATAATATAAGCGAAGGGTTTTAATAAGCACATCAGAATGTTCCTCACATGGTTTTCTATCAGGATGTTCAGATAAATAAATATATGTGTCTTCTATTTTATAGACTTCAAGTACATATTTTCCATTTCCCCAAGAAATACTATCTATGGGTAAAGGCCAAGTTTTATCTGAATAATCATCTGACAGTAGATACGATAATAATCCAGACATTAATCTCTCTGAGAAGTCCATATCACCTGCATAACAACCTGTAAAAGCGACAATATGTTTAGGAGAAAATATATCTAATTCTATATTCAATATTCTTTTGCAAGTTTCATCCTGTAGATTCCTTAATTTCCTTTTGGGAGTACCATTCGGATCACTTTCCTCATCTGGAGCTATCTTACAGTAATTGGAATAAAGAATTGATTGTTCCCAGTTTTCTCCAAACAAATTCTCTCCAATTCTACTTAGCACTTGCCAGTATCTGCTTTTTTTATTATTGTTTTTTAATTCAGTTAATTTCTCAGGATAATCGAAAATTTTATCCTTCCCACTGAATAGATCATTAACTGAATCCACATATCTATGCCACCCATTTGTTGCCCTTCCGATAATCATTAGTCCATTACGTCGATAATTACGACCAGCTACAGCACCGAAAAGCACGTAACCTTTATCTTTATTTTTATCATTAAGTCTATACTCTTCAGTTTCCCTTACCAACTGAGAATATAGTAATGACAGTTCTGTTTTTTTCTCTTTGAGGCTAATCATATAAAGGTATCTTTTTTAATACATATGTGTAAAATTTAGCTTAATGATATATTCCTTTACGTAGACTATTGCTTATTAATTTTAGAAAGCAAACATTCTATTCGGCATCTTACCTCATTAAAGTCGGGTTTCCCTTGGAATTCAATATTTTGAAGAGTCGGATCGATTGGAGAATACCAATAATACCCTTGTCTTTTATAGAACTTTGGATTCCCAAATCCAGCTTTAGTAGCAAGCAAATTTCTACGATTTTCTTCTTGATTATGGGAGACTAAATAAAAATGAACATGAGATTCTGAAAATCCAACTGATAGCCATTGTTCTGTATTTCTGTATTCAGTTTCGTCCCAAACAGATGCATAAAATGGATATCCGGCCTCAGGCTCACTCTTATTAGCTCCTTTTATTTTAGATGAGAGGGTTTCTACAATTATACGACGCACAAAAGCTTTGTGAATATCTTGATATGCAATATTCATACTGTTTAGAAACAGGACTTCTTCTTCTGAGAAGTTAGTTATGTTTGAAGTACAATCCTGGATTAAGAGTACTAATTCATTAAAATCATCAACACTAACATTATCGCTGGCCAATATATCGGCATTATCAATATCACCGTTCTCTATTGCTAAATTTTTAAGATATCGAGAATATGCCTTGATAAAGCAACTTTCTGATGTCTGAGAATTTTTAATAGCATCTAATATTAAATCTGCAATTTCTTGAGCATATATAATCTTTACGTTAGCTGAATTCTCCAAGACTGAATCTTCGGCCTTTTTCAGTCTATGAAAACATAGTATCTTGACTTTATCTTCTGGACAATTAATTTTAATTGCGTCTCTATAGTCCTCAAGTTGTCTTTGCAAATAGGAAGCATCATTTAGTTTATTTTCAATTATTAATGCATATTCTTTTTCAGAATCTTTTGCTATATTATTTGTAATAAGAATATCCATACGTCTTTTATCCCAACGATCACCTAATAGTCTGTATTCGGTAGCAACTTTAACATCAGAAATAGAGTTTGAGTCCAAGTCTGCTTTTTTTAATAAGGAATCGATGAAGTGTCTACCCAAATAATGTTTGCCATCAGGTCGCATCAAATCGGCAAGAATTATACTATGAACAATCTCTTTGGTGGAGACTCTACAAGCAAATTCTTGTAGAGGATTATATTTTTGAGGGTGATTAATGGCTTTTAATCCAAGTTCCTTTAACTTTTTTATTAATGGATGCATATCTTTCCTATTTTTCTCTATAATTATGCTACTTTGCTCTTCACATATCTTTTGAATCTTTCAAGAAGAGAAGGTTCTTCAATCTCCTTAAATACGAAACCTTGATTTTTAATTCTATTATATAGCATCCCTCCTTTTGCTTTTTTCAGAAGAAGGGGACAATGGTATTTTAATACGTCCATCAGTTTAGATGCTCTTATTTGAATAGGGTCGTGATTCCTTAAAATTATATTGATTTCTTTGATAGCTGTTTTACTTTCCTGAGGGTCAATATTTCTCATTTGTTTGATGATTTTCCCCATCAAGTCATTCAAATCATTCAATCCATCTAAGCAAGTATTGGTATAGTCTCCTAATATGTGGACATTGTAGGCCATAGACGCGAAGTATCTTGCCCAATCTGATTCTGTACCTCCACTAAAAAAACCGAAAAGAGTTTCCGTACGCCTATTTATTTCACTATTTCTTCTGCTCTGTTCACTTTTCAACTCTGATTTGAATATCCTTAGATTGGATTCAACATTCAGATCGTATGTATCACAATACTCAATCACTATTTTCTCAAACTCCTTATTCCATGGCTCTGCATCATAAGCCCAATGGAATAGGATACGATGTTTAGTAGGATGAGATAGGTCAGGGAAATTACGATGAGTCTGAGTAAGCTTAGTATGAAATGATTTGTCATCGATCATATCATAGCTGATGAATCTAATCCAGTCTTTTATCTGAGCGTTTTTTGGAAAGCTTCTACCGTCCCATTCAAAGCCGAAAACCTCCATTATATCACGTTGATGACCTTCTAATGAGTGAGCATAGGAGATACCGTTTGAGCACAATATAAAGAATAACATAATAATTAGTCTTGTCTTTATGCTCAAATATGTCTGTTCGATTGGGTGATAATTTATTCGGGAGTTAATTGTCATATTAGATGATTATTAATAATTCCCTATATGGGATTAGAGATAGAATAATAATATTATTACCATACTTTCCACCAAGGCTTCTCATCTTTTGAAATCTCCTTTTTGTCAACCTTTTTTGCAGGGGTGGACTTGGATGGAGTCTGGATGGACTTTTCTTCTTTTTTGTCATCATCTCCCCATATCTTCCACCAAGGCTTTTCATCTTTGGACTCATCTTTTTTGTCAACCTTTTTTGCAGGGGTGGACTTGGATGGAGTCGGGGTGGACTTTTCTTCTTTTTTGTCATCATCTCCCCATATCTTCCACCAAGGCTTTTCATCTTT
>JAIDUH010000010.1:37703-42349 GCA_029060285.1 Muribaculaceae bacterium
CCCCATATCTTCCACCAAGGCTTTTCATCTTTAGCCTCATTCCCGGTTGTTGAATTACTGTGATTCTTTTGAGAATGTGTTTGTTTGCCAGACGTGCTTGATGTTGTTTTTTTAGTGGTAGAAGAGAATCCGAATTCCTTCATCATTGAAGTGCTGGCAAAAGTAAACTTCCCTTGACTCTTGATATATGCCGGAATTAATTTGCCTTTTTTTGCATCAAATTTATAGCATATTTGAATTTCTCTGGGATCGTCCAGTTGGAATTTAACGTAACTATTTCCTGATTGAGTAAGAACATGGTAAATTTCAACGTCAATACGAAGGTTGCCAATGAACGTAGTAGTAGCTTTTTTTATTTTTTCAACTATATCATTTTTACTACTTGTGGCGATGATTTCATTTAGACGATTATCAGGTGAATTTTCCTTTAAAAATTTTACAATCTTTTTGGGGTCTGAAATAGAAAATTCCGCTATACGAGGGAAGGTTAAAGTTAAAATAGAGTTATAATCTATATTCCGCTTAACGATGAAGTGATCTTTATCTAAAGCATCCATAAATAGATACTTCAAATCAGGGTTATTCTTGAAATCAGAAATTTTTTCTATTTTCTCTAACGTAAGAGCATTTTTCTCTGTTAAAGTATATGGAGTAATCGTTACTTGATCTGCGTCATGTTTTTCCACCCACATCTTTATTCGATCAAGGTTTACGGTGTATTTAGAAGGGAATAATATCTTGAACTTTTCATTAATTTCATAATCAGCTATCCAATGACTCTCTGCAAGATCTTCGATAGTAAAGATTCTGCTTAATTTACTAAACACGTTCTCCTTTTTTGCAATCCACATATTAATTGCAGCGTCTATGTCAAAACGTGGTTGATTTGAGTATGCCGCTATGAAATCTTGATATACTGAAGAGGTGTTCTTGACTCTGTGTAAGAGTAAACTTGCAGTCAATATTATTGCAGTTTTATCATCGGAAGAATCATTGTCTAATGCTTTACGAAGAATAGATAATGCTTTAGATGGATTATTCAGAATTTTATCGCTTATAAGAGCACACTGAATCATTGCCATTGAATTATTCGGTAAATTTTTGAGAACTATAGAGATATTCTTTTCAATATCATCATTGTTCTTACATAAGTTGTACCCTAAACGTGCAAGGGCTATCATGCCGGCTTTTTCATTGGTACGGAATAATGGAGCTTTATTATAGAGAGTAATGTATTTATCGAAACATTCCTCTGCTTTCTTTATATTGCCACAATCCAAGTTTCCCATACCAAGATAATAATAAAAATCAGCAATGTGACCGAATTTGTCCTGATGATCGCCAAGTTGCCTTACCATTGTTTTGGGATCTGGGTTAGAGATAATCTTATTGAATAGCATGGAGGTTTGTTCCGTCAATCTATCAGATTCCTTAAGATTATACTTCTGATATAGCTTAAATAGAATATTTAATGCTGATTTACGCAATTCAATGAAATCATTAAGATCTTTCTTTCGTAAATCCCACATGGCACGTAGTTCTTCTATTGTCTGCTCATTTTGAGCAGTTTTATATTCTATCCCAGTTCGAGCCGCGGTAACTAATACTTGAAAACCTAGCTGGTAAGCATTGTTTCCTCCACCAGTAATCATCATTGTGTTGTTCAACGCTCCGGATAATGCCTTCCATTTAAGATTATCTCGTTGAATGGAGTTGACTCGACGCATCATTTCCCGCTCTTGTTCTGTAATCTCTAACTTTCCAATTTTTTCAGCAAGCACACTCCGAAATTGAGCAATTTCTTGAAGTCCAACAATCTGTTCAAGACCAAGATTATTAATTAATTGATCGCTCTCGTGTTCGAGAATGTCCATTGATTTATTATTAATAATTGTAGTTAAAGTGCTGACACAATTATTCATTTGCGCTATCACCATTTCTTTTTGATCTGATTGCGCATTTGACGAAAATAAACAAGAGAATGAAAGTGATAAGAAAATTACGAATCTATTGATATTAAGCATAAGATTGGAATTATTTTTGGCAGTGTGTAGAAATATAAGGTAATATTATTCAATACTAATATTATAAAAAATACTGCGGCCTCACTGCGCGATTACCTATAAAAACGCCAAAGACGTGAGGCTATTCTGCGTCACGTCCTTGAGTATCAGGTATCGCCAAACACCTTCCTTGAGAGAACTGAAGACTGCGTAGCCCCACGTCCGGATATGAGTGTCATCCCGGATGGATACAGTCCATCCTTGATATAGGGATATCCAGAAAATGGGCATTCTTCACCGAATGTTCCCCTCAAGTATGCAGTTTTGGCGATTTCGATACTCGGGACAACGGCAAAATGCCTTTGGTGTTGTCACTATCGCCGCTCCCTTGATCTCTATCAAGAGTTACCCCTAAGTGCTGTAAGACGATAGTGATTTTGCAAAGTTAATACATTTTTTTGAAGAATGCCCATTTTTTTTCAGTTTTCTTCAAGTTGTTTTTCACATTGTCTGCAGTAAGTGGGGGTGCAAAGATAATAAAGATCGGGGGAAGATGGAAGAGTGAAATTGGTTCAAATTGGTTCAGAGCTGCCATTTTTTGAGTATAAATCCGAAACTTGAGTTTGAGGTCCGCCTCCACTCTTCTGAATATTTCTGATGAGCATTCGTCAGAGAGGTCAGAGACATATTAGTTTTTATAGTGAATGTTTGTATGATTTGAAAGGAGTTTTGGATGTGTATCGGTCACCCTACTATCATATAAGCGATAACAATAATAGAAGAGGGAGCATGATGAATTAGTATGCTCCCTCTTTTAAAAATCCTTCTTTTAATGATTATATTATAATTTTGTACATTCTGTCATTCACTCGTATGATATAAATGCCACGACGATCAATACTTATCCGCATTTCAGAGGAGGTCGCTATGGTTTTGCTGATTATCACTCCATCCGTCCTAATTATTGAAATGACGCTTTCTTCAGGCAATCCTTGAAGTATCACATCCATGCCATTCATTGATAATTTAAGGTTGTCATTGCCTTTAATTATCTGAGTTCCATCGCCGGATTCAACATTTACAGTAATTGTTTCATAGCATTCTCGAACTTTTGCATAAATTGTAGCGATTCCAGGAGATACTCCAGTGATGACACCTACATTATCAACTGATACAATTCCTGGATCACTGCTTTCCCAGCATACTTCTTCTGCATATTCGGATGGCAAGACTAATGCTTGAAGTTCAAGAGATTCACCTACAACAATGGTTCTATCTCCTGCGGAAATTTTTATTGATATTTCTAACTCATCATTAGGAAGGTCATCAATAAGGTGTTTAAAATTCTCCCATATAGGTGACGTACTGTACAATGGGTATGATCCTTCAGGTATATGGACTATACATTCCTCATAATTCACAAAACCATTAAAGGTTGTTTTATCTGCCTTTGGAGGAATATTTCCATGAAGACTTATTGATTGCAGATTCCCTCTCAACGCATTGAAAATATAATTGTCAGCAAGCGACTTGACTGTGGATGGAATGGAAATAGAATGCAACGTGCTGTTGCCAAAAGATTCGCGGCCAAATGACATTATGCCTTCCTCCACCTCAACATCATGCAATTCCATACAGCTGTAGAATGCCCAGTTATCTATGTACGTTACTGGGATTCCGTTTGCCTTCGCTGGGATGACATAATCGCCGCTATACATATCGTAACCTCGAACGACTTTCAAAGATGATCTTTGATCGTCGGTGAACCTATAATAGATGCCATCGATTTGCATCAGACCATCATGAGTCTGCACTACATTGAAGCGTTTCTCAACAGATTTGTATGCTGTCTTCGCCGTCAATATATAGGCTCCCTCAGTTAGGAATGACACGATAAACTTACCATCCTCCTCATGGATGTCGGCTTGCCCGAATCCTCCATTTGGCACTATTGATTCATAGAGTATGGGGCTGCCATCGGAAGAATAGCCTGTCAATTCAACGGATTCGCCAACGGCACACCGGAACTCTTGATCCCAGATGATTTCCGACTCCACAACTGGCCCGTCCACAGTAACATGGCATTCCGCATATATTTCGGGATTACTTGCCACACATACACGGATACAGGCCTCGCCTGCTACGACTGCATTGGCATGTCCGTTTTCTTCGACTCTCACAATATTCGGATCGCTTGATGACCATGTCAGAGTCTTGTCTGTCGCGTCCTCGGGAAGGACGGTCGCCACGAGATCAATCTCATCGCCGGTCCTTGCCAACCATTCATCCTGAGAAAGAACAACCTTCTCAACAGCTATCACATTGGGACTGACCACTACACTACATTCCGCATATATTTCGGGATTGCTTGCCACGCATACACGGATCCAAGCCTCACCGGCTGCGACTGCTTTAGCATGGCCGTTTTCGTCGACACTCACAATATTCGGATCACTTGATGACCAATTCAGTGTTTTATCTGTCGCGTCATCGGGAATGACAGTAGCCACTATATCTATTTCGTCGTCGACGTCTGGCAACCATTCCTCCTGTGAGAGAACGACCTTCTCAACAGCTATCACATTGGGACTGACCACTACACTACACTCCGCATATATTTCGGGGTTACTTGCCGCACATGCG
>JAIDUH010000100.1 GCA_029060285.1 Muribaculaceae bacterium
ATTTAGTTGTCTGTTTTCAGTTGTCAGTTGTCAGTTTTCAGTTTTCAGTTGTCAGTTGTCAGTTTTCAGTTATCAGTTGTCAGTTGTCAGTTTTCAGTTGTCAGTTGTTAGTTGTCAGTTTTCAGTTTTTAGAGAGAGGGGAAAATGAAAAAGGCATTTGGGCTTGCGCTCAAAATGCCTCTACAGCTTAGTCCGCCTTGATGGAGGGGCGGAAGTCAGAAAGCAGTTTTAGCATTTTTTTCAGTGGTTGCAAGCAGCCAAATTTTTCCACTATTGCAGTCTTTTCAGATTGCGGATGCAAAGTTAATAAAAATATTTTAATTTTGGAATTTTAAATTTGAATTTTTTGAATTGTAAGGCATGTGCTCACTGCGCTCTCACCACAATCGGGTGATGGATGATCTTATTTATAGGAGATGGAAGAAATATATGTGGAAGTCGTCTAACGCATAGAGATTTATTGCAAGGAGCACTATGATCAGGAGGATATATTGATCCATTGTAACGGATCGTATCAGGCGTGACACTTTTGCGGGATCGCGGTGCATATGGGCAAACACCCATGCCGACGAGACGAGAAGAACTGCTGCGACTGCTATTCCTACCCAATGAGATACAAATTCCACGGCAGTGGGGCGGATTATCAGTATGAGTGCCACTATGACAGTGTTTCCAAGATATATAAACCGGGCAAACGATCCTCCTTTCTCGTTGACAATCGAATGGAATCCATTAGACTTGTCTTCATTATAGCGCAGATATTGGATTGCAATATGGGTATTGGAAGCCATAAGTCCGTTTATTACCGAATATACTATGACCGGAAGCCATTCGGAACTTTCAGGCATCTGGACAATGGCTGTGCCACTGACAGCGATGGGACCAAAAAGAAGGAAGGTCACGATATTCGACCATGGGGTGCGCACTATAGGATGCGGCCCTGCTAAATAGAAGTATAAAATAACGATAATTACAGCCAGGTATGCCACTCCCAACCATCCCACAAAAGAGAAGAGGGCAAGTCCTGCAGTTACCGCCAAAATCACCACAGCGTTGGCCACAACCTTCAGAAGATTAGCTACGGCGAGATTGCCCCTCTTCGATTCGGGATCTCCCATACCGGATATATTCTTCGCCACAGCATGGTTGAGATAAGTATATCCGTGATATATATTGCCCGAGATCTGAAGCAATATGGCAAAAATCAGCGTCATCAACGCCGGGAAGAATGTTATGCCGCCCCGGATGACCGAAGCTGTAAGGCCTGCCATAATAGCTCCCACGCTCAGTATAAGCGAAGAGGGATGGGTATATTTAATTATGGCTTTAGTCAAGGTGTTCATCAGTGATACGTAAATAGTGAATAATCAATAGTGTATCGTGAAAATCAAATGATAAGGTCAGATGCCGAGATAGAGGATTGCCAAGAGAGAACCGACCCCGATAATGACCCAAAGGGCTACTGCCTGGATGAGGGGCCTGACACCAACTTGCTTCACGACCTTTATGCTGAGCCCGGCGCCTATCGCGAAGAGCACTGCTATAAGGCATTGCTTTGCAATGTCGACAAGAACGTTGTAGACGGGACGAAGAGACTCGGAGCCCACATATGTGTTGAAGATCATAGCGAGGACAAAGAGGAAGATAAACCATGGGATATTAACCTTCGACTTACCCTCACGACCTCCTTCATCGCCACCTTTTCTGAAAAACCACATTGTGAAGAATGCAAGTGGGATTATCCAAAGTGCTCGGGTACACTTGATGAGGGTGGCAAGGTCGCAGGCTTCCGTGCTGCCGGGATAATACATCTGGTCGAATGCCGCACCCGCTCCCACGACGCTGCTGGTATCGTGGATAGCTATTGCAGCCCATGTTCCGAATTGATGTTGGGTAAGACCGATGTAATGCCCCAGTGGAGGGAATATGAAGAGGGCTATGGCATTCAGAATGAAGATAACGCCAAGGGAAACCGCCATTTCATTTTGGTCAGCCTTAATGACCGGACCCACGGCAG
Source organism: Muribaculaceae bacterium (assembly GCA_029060285.1). Lineage (GTDB taxonomy): Bacteria > Bacteroidota > Bacteroidia > Bacteroidales > Muribaculaceae > Lepagella. The sequence goes on from JAIDUH010000100.1 coordinate 2,018, forward strand.
CAATTGCGCTGCCGCCGCATATGGCAGTGCCGGAAGATATGAGATAGGAAGTCTTCTCGTTGATTCGCATCACGCGTCCGAGAATAACGCCGCAGAACATCACGAGAATCACCGATGCCACAGTAAAAATCATACCTTCCGCTCCGCTTTGCAGTGATTTCTCAAGATCCATTCCGAAACCGAGCCCAACTACTGATGCCTGCAGTAGATATTTGGAAAGTTTCTTATTGAATTTTGGGCACGGTATGCCGAATATAAAGGCGAATACGAGTCCGATGAAGAGGGCAATCGGAGCGGTGATGATCGTAGCTCCAAAGATCAGTTTGAACGGTATGAACATGAGTACGAGGAGTACCCAATAGAGGTATTTGGACATATTAGTTGTCAGTTTTTAGTTGTCAGTTTTCAGTTGTCAGTTTTTAGTTGTCAGTTTTTAGTTGTCAGTTTTCAGTTTTCAGTTGTCAGTTTTCAGTTGTCAGAATTGTTGGGTATATATTATGATGCAAATTTAACATTTTTTACCCAAATAACAAAAAATAATTCAAACTTTCGAAAAAAACTCATCATATCGAAAAACGCAGCCCGTCAACCGCAAAACGCTTCAGGAATTTGTTATATTAATATGGAAGTAAGAATAGAAGAAGGGTGGAAAAAGGAGTTGGGGGCAGAGTTTGACAAGCCATATTTCCACACCCTGACCAATGCCGTCAGGATGGAGTATGCAGATCCTCGAGTGACTGTCTATCCTCCGGCAGGAAAGATCTTTGCAGCATTTGACAATTCTCCTTTCAAGGATACGAAAGTGGTGATAATCGGTCAAGATCCTTATCATGGACCCGGACAGGCCAACGGATTGTCTTTTTCTGTGAATCCCGGTATAGACATACCGCCATCGCTAAGAAACATCTTCAGGGAAATCAATGCCGACACAGGGGCTCCGATACCGCAGAACGGAGATCTCACCCGCTGGGCTCGTCAGGGTGTGCTCTTGCTGAATGCTACACTTACAGTAAGAGAACACCAGCCGAGATCCCATGCGAATCTTGGCTGGAGTGAGTTTACTGATGCTGCCGTGCGTGCCATAAATGAGCACGGGGAGAATGTAGTTTTCATGCTTTGGGGTTCTGACGCCATCAGGAAGGGAAGCATGATCGACAGGAGCAAGCATCTTGTGCTGACTGCCCCGCATCCCTCTCCCCTATCGGCATCACGAGGATTTTTCGGATGCAGGCATTTCTCGCAAGCTAACGCTTACTTGATGGAGCATGGGAAATCACCTGTAATTTGGTGAAGCGTGCGTTGGCCGTTAGAGAAGGTGGATGTTGTGGGCTCGGCAAGCTTCGATTTGGTCTGCCGGCCAAATTGAGGCTTGCACTTCCCCAATGTGGGCTTTTTGCAGCAAATACATACAGAGCCGGCTTTGTCCTATGCCGCCTCCTATGGCATACGGGAGTTCGCCGTTGAGCAAGCTTTTGTGGAAATCAAATTTTTCTCTTTCTTCGCATCCGCGCTCTTTCAATTGGGCTTTCAGCGACTCAGGACTGACCCTGATGCCCATTGAGGAGAGCTCAAAACCGCACTCAAGCACAGGATTCCAAAGTATAAGGTCGCCGTTTAAGCCCTTATATCCATCTTCATTTGAAGATATCCAGTCGTCATAGTCCGGAGCCCGCCCGTCATGCGGCTCTCCATTTGAGAGAGGAGCGCCAATTCCTATGATGAAGACAGCTCCAAATTCCTTCGCCGCCTTGTTTTCCCTCTCCTTCGGAGTCAGGCCGGGGTATTTGTCGAGGAGTTCCTGTGAGTGGATGAATGTCACTTCTTCCGGAAGCCACGGAGTGATGTGAGGGAATTTTTCATAAATCTCAGCTTCCACTTTTTTTAGAGCCGAATATATTTTCTTTACGGTATCCTTGAGATAATCCAGATTCCGGTCTTCTTCACGTATCGTCTTCTCCCAGTCCCATTGGTCTACATAAAGAGAATGCAGGTTGTCAAGGTCTTCGAAAGTGCGGATAGCATTCATATCCGTATATAGTCCATAGCCCGGGGCTATATCATAAGCTCCGAGTTTCATACGCTTCCACTTTGCCAGCGAATGCACCACTTCAGCTTTCTGTCCGCCTATGGCATCTATATTGAAACTCACGGGATGCTCCACGCCGTTAAGATCATCATTGATGCCGGTGCCTGAGAGCACAAAGAGCGGAGCGGTCACGCGCCTGAGGTTCAACGCCTTGGAAAGATGCTTCTGAAAGGAATCCTTGATGTGCTGGATGGCTACTTCGGTGGTCTCGGGGAGGAGTTTGAGTGTGTATTTTTTTGGGATAATCAGCATAGAATAATTTAGAATTTTGAATTGATAATCGAGAATTATTCAAGTTTCGCTTTTTCTGATTAACTGCAGCTAAATTTGGCGTCATAAAGAAGCGTTTCAGCTCAGTCTTCGAGGTAGTAGACGATTGTAGTGACTACGCGTACTTTCTTCATATAAGGGGTGCTGGAGTCGCTGTCGTCGATTGAAAATTGGCCCTGATGTGCATTTTTGATCTTGCCGACACGGCTTTCGCTGTCGGCAGCAAACTGGGCAGCGGCGTCGCGGGCAGCCTTTGTGGCTTCGCCAATCATTTCAGGTTTGATGGCATTAAGTCCGGTAAATTGGTAATTGATATATGAGTTGGAGAAAGCAATTCCTTCTTTCAGCAGTTCCGACTGGCGGTTGAGAAGTTCACGCACCTTGTCTACCTTCTTAGTGGTCACAGTCACCGTGCTGGAGATGGAATAGTTGTAGTTGAAAGTGTTGGAGCGATACTGGTTTGACTCTGCATTATAAGTATCAGGGGGATTTATGGATATTTCATCCCGACCTATGCCGTTTGAAGTAAGGAATTTGATTATCGTCTCGTTGTTTCTGCTCACTTGAGTGTAGAGGGAAGCGAGGTCGTTGCCTGCAACAGAATACGATATTGGCCAAGTGACAAGATCGGCGGGGACTTCACGTTCTGCCAGACCTTTGACTGTGACTTCCCGGTCGCGGAATGCGATGTTGTCGATACCTGCCTTAAGGCATAATCCGAGGATTATGATTGCCGCTCCAATGATTATGGCTGAAATAAATGGCTTGTTCATAATGATCTGATTGATATTAAATTTTGAAATATTCTTGTTTTATTTAATCAGCATGCTCGCCACCACCGCGACGCGAAGCTTTTAGAGTGAGTCGGAGAGTTTGCGACACATGCGTTCATGGCGACTGACCATGTAGATGAGGAGAACATTCATTACTGTCACTTCAAATACGAAATATACCCAAGGCATGCGCAGAACAAGAATTGAGATGAAAAGCGCCCAACTTCTTACGTTGAAACTCAATATGTTGGTATATTTCATCAGCGGACGGCTAAGTTCCCTGAAACGCTCTGCAAACTCTTTGGGGATATGGGAATGATATTTCACATAGAGCGCACGGCGAAGCTTCTGCATCTGAGGTGTGCAACGCTCTTGCGTGCGCGTGTAGTTGGCGTAGAAACCCATGACGAGCTTGCTGAAAAATTCCTTGCGCCAGGACATGGCATGAAACTTTTTCCAAAGCACCTGTGCATCTTCAAGCTCCGACCCCGACTTTCCCTTTAGGAAAAAGAGATGAAACTGGCGGTAGATGTCAGCCATGGCAGCCTGCTGGGCATGGCATATTCCGGCAAAAGCCGCAAGCGCCCAGATCATCCAATGGTGAGCCATGAAGAAATCAGAAGTGACATTCTCCCGCAGACATATTGCCATATATATCGCGACAAACCACAGGTCGGAACTAACACCATCGAGGATACGCCCCAGACGCGAATATTGCCCGGTCATTCTGGCAAGCTGCCCGTCGGCACTGTCATATGAATTAGCCCAAATAAGGAGGAACATGCCAAGCAAATTAATCCAGAAGTTATTGTAGTAGAAGGCTATGCCGGCACCAATGCCAATGAAAATAGAAGCGATGGTGATGGCATTGGGGTGGATTCCGAGCTTCCTCGCTATCACAGCCCATGTGAAACCTATAGGGCGATAGAAAATGAGGTCGAACCACTCTTCAGTGTCGCTGCTCTTGAGACTACCGCGATATTCTTCTTTCAGCTTTTGAAATTTTGTTTTATGCATATTTCGTTGTCGGCGTTGTCGTTGTCTTCAGCATTTCTGCTTTTTCAACGGAATGGACATATTGTTACTTGAGGGAGCGGAGTGCGTAGGTCTTGGAGCGGAGGAATTTGCCGAGGTCTTCGGGCGAAGTGTTGTGGGCGGCTACGTCTTCCACACTGATGGGCTCGCCGATTGAGATGTGGATTTCTTTGCCGCGCTTGCGAAACACTTCCGCGGGGAGACGGAGAGAGCGGGCCGGCCAGCAGGCATGTCCGAGGAAATTAAACCACCAGCTGTTGCTGCCATGGAAATATATCGGAATCACGGGGACCTTGGCTTTTCCTATAATCTGAAGCACCGACTTCTGCCAGGGACGATCTTCAAGATGACCATGGATATCCACCTTGCTCATGGCGCCTGCCGGGAAGAACCCCAGAGGCTTTCCATCCTTGATCTGACGCAAAGCCTCGCGTATGCCATTGACAGAGACCTGACGCTTGGCGGGGTCCTTAGAGCTCCAGGCATCCACCGCGATAAAGTTGGGACGCATGGCGGAGATCTTATTGAGAATCATATTGACCATCACCTTATATTGAGGAAACCGCCGAGTGACAAGATATATCAAAGTGATGCCGTCAAGCGCACCGAAAGGATGGTTGGAGACAGTGATGAAACTGCCATCCGGCATATTGTCAAGCACCTCTTGACCATCAACACGGAGTTTAAGCTTGAAGTCTTCTTCCACCATCCGCTTTACGAACTCAGGTCCCGGAGTGTCACACCAACGGCCGTGCACTTCATTGACTTCATCCACTTGTAGCCAACGAAGCAGCCAATTGACGAGTTTCTTATGTCCCCTTAATTTGGGGACGAGTTCCGCAATATCGTCATAATTAAGGACGTCGGGACGGATATCATATTTTGCAACTAAATCTTCAGACATATCATTTTGGGATTTGAGATAAATTATAGTGGAATCAAGATGGCAGCTTGCTGCAGGCTTCAGTTATTTTCGTCGAGAAGCGACCGACGGAGATGACACATAGTCAGCATAGCGGCAAAGCCACCGGCGGAATGCAGGTATGCGCAGCAAGACGCATTCAAACAGTGCTACCGCCAGGAAGGAGCAAAGTATGCCGCCGCATACATCGAGGATATAGTGATGGGATGTATAGACAGCGGTAAACCATATGCCGAATGTCACAATTCCTAATATGCACTTCCAGACGCGGCTGCTCCTGTTGATGAAGGAGTAGATGAAAGCCACGAATGTGTAGGCGGAATGGAGGGAGGGCATGGCAGCAAAGACATTAGCGTTGCGGGCATATAGAGAATGGAATACATTGAGCCCCGTCATCTCGTCGAAGCGTCCCAGTCCGGCTACTTCACCGAGTGTGCATGGCACAGCTTCAAACCCATGGTAAGCCACATACCATGGTGGAGCGGCAGGATGGATATAATAACCTGCGAATCCAATAAGATTCACAAGAAGAAAAACGAGAGCGAATCTCAAATAGTCGAAACTCTTTCCTGAGAAATATACCCACAAGCCATAGAATATAGGCAGCGGCACCCAACAGAGATAGAACACACCTGCCATGAAATCCATTACCGGATGAGAATGCAGGGCAAAGAACTCATTGGGAGTTAGGACTGTGCCTCCCGATGACACGCCAAAAAGCGATTTTTCCGTTTCGTAAAGACCTTGCACATCTACAGGATTCACTTCATAGTTAGGGAGGAGATTCATCCAATCATAGCTGATGCCGAAAAGGGCGAAAGGGACGAGCGCCACGACGAGTCGCCTTGATGCAGGAGCCGCGAAGAAAAGCCCTCCTATCAGGATCGCCAGGAAAATATGTTCGGGCCGGAATCCGATGAAAAGCGCAGTCACTATAAGCCATACAGCAAGAGCCGCGAGGCAGACGACAGCCTCACGAAGGCGTGGCAAGCCAGACCTCGATATCAAATTATGGGATGAAGTGTCACGATATCTCATATAGGATCAGACAAGATGTTTTTTCATATACTGGATACGCGCAATGGCAGTGAGATTTGTGAAGAGCGCCATGATGCCCATTGCTACTGCCACAATCCAAAGAGGATCGAAAGAAGAGACCCCTGCCTGGCCGCATATGCCAGCTGCCAAGAGCGAGAGGGCGGTCACCACCACCCTTTCAGGACGCTGCATGAATCCTATCTTGCATACGACGCCGAGCCCTTCTCCGCGGGCGCGGGTATAGCTTACGAGGAGCGACCCCATGAGGGCAAGGAAAGTGAGCAACGCGGCGACATTCCATCCTTGGCAAAGGAACATGTAGCAGACTGCGCCTACCGTGACGAACTCGCAATATCGGTCGAGGACTGAATCAAAAAAGGCTCCGAAAGTAGAAGCGAGTCCACCGAGGCGGGCAGCCTGGCCATCGAGCATGTCAAAAAGTGAGAAGCCTATGATGAGCCCTCCGCCCCATGTCAAGCAACTCCATTCGAGCTTCGACCCTTGCGAAGAATATGCACCCAACCCTATCACGATAGCAGCAGCAAGATTTCCTAAAAAACCTATGAAAGTTATAATATTAGGAGTCACTCCAATCCTGAGAAGAAGGCGCACGAAAGGATTAATCACTACATATATTCCTTGCTGCAGTGAGTCACGCATTGACTTGAAGTATTGCTTGGTAGAATCTATCATAATTTAATTAGTCACGCTATGTTGAACTTAGGGGTCATTGAGTTAACGGTCGGTCTATCCAAATCAGTCTTCCTTGGAGTTGATATGGAGAAATCTGAAAAGGGAATTCATGAATCGCACGGCATAAGGGTCGAACTTCGAGGGCTTGTATACGAAATTTCTCTGCAACACGAAATTCCAGAACCACGACACGAGGAGCGACATCACAAGACGCGCCGTGGTATAGTAACCGGCTGTCTTGAATCCGATTTCCTCAAGCACATGCCATTTTTTCAGAAGCATATAAAGAAGTTCCGTGCCGCCGGAATTCAAGATCAGGTTGCCAATCCAGACCAGTGCATATTTCACCACTACGGCCTTCCATGGACAATTCTCAGCGCGGAACGTAAACTTATAGCAGATGATGCAATTGACAATGCCGCCGGCCACAACACCAATACCCGTGGCCAGCCAGGAAAGATGCTGGTTGAATATCCAATAAAACATCACGAAGCCGACAATTAGATCGACCCATCCCGAAGCCTGGCTCGAAACGGCAGAGCGAAGGAACGTAGGGACAAGCGATTTGCTCTTGAGAAGCGTATTGCCAATCTGCTTGAGGCTATGGTCGTGATGCTCAGGATCGTGTGATTTAATCTGGTCTGTTTCCATGGTGCATGAATAAATCCGGGGTTATATACTCAAAAACATTTCATATCAAAATAAGAATAACTTCCACTATGCAGGCGGAATATATGGCAGCGAGGATATCATCAGCCATCATTCCCCATCCTCCCGGGAAAGCCTCCATCTTCCTGATTCCAAGAGGCTTGAAAATATCGAAAAACCGGAAGAGGGCGAGGGAGACGATTATGAGCCACCAGGGTGCCACCTCCCATCCGCCGCAGAGCGGGAGCATGGAAATAAGCTGCCCTACAGTCTCATCTACGCAGGCTGCCACAGGATCCTTGCCCCAATATTTTTCTGATACGGAGCTTGCCCATGTCCCGGCTACTGTAAAGAAAACGATTGCAGCCACAGTCGCGATATAGGCCGGCATCCCGGGACACCAGATATAAAGCGGGAGCCAAAGCAAAATGCCGACAAGGGCACCCCATGTGCCCGGAGCCACCGGAAGGAAGCCGGCTCCGAATGATGTGGCTATAAGCTTAGGGAAGAGAGGAAACTTCTCGTCAGTTATCGGAATAGGTTTTCTTGATTTCATAGCCTACAGTCTTTTAATAGCCTTACGGGCCTTAGCCAAAACCCCTTTGGCTATGGCTCGGGCAGCTTCTTTACGAATAGGTGCGAAACTCGGCCAATCGTCGAAATTTACGAGATGACAGCCACCTTGCTTGTCAAGCACGATGTCGCAACCGAAAATATCGACGTCAAGCACTTCAGCAGCTTTCATGCATATTTCCCTGACCGTCTGATGCAACGGATTGTCTGCCCGGTCGCCGTCATTATCCTCACCCCCGTTCCGGAACGGCACGAACGAATGAAACCAATCCGATGAGACCACGCCGTAGCAACGAATTTTCTCGCCGGCAATCTCTTTGCTCACGACTGCTTTCCCTATGTGGCGGAAGAAAAATTCATGCAGGATTTCCTGGGCCTCTTCATCATGGCGACAAAGGGCAATGTCTTCGAGATGATGGAGGGGCGCATCCCCTTTTTTGACCCAACAAGGACCGAAACCGGCTTTTTTGAGCTGCTTGCGGATATCGACGTCCGTGTCGACAACAAAAAACTCCGGGACCGGAAGACCGGCCTTGGCAAGAAGACGCACCATGATCATGCGGATACAATTTTCTATGCCGTATCCGGAATTGACCACCAGGCGCCCCGCATCCTCAAGATACTGTATCTTTTCTACAGTCCGCGCCCCACGACACATTGCGAGGACCACATCCTCCTCAATGGTAGCATTGCAAAATTCATCTTCAGAATAGACATTCACGAGGCAGCCGCGCTTGCGCAGCTCAGCCACGACGGCATGAAGTATTGCCGCATCGTTGGCGATGTGGTTTGGGGAGAAGATTCCAGCCCGCAATACAGCTGCTATCGTGATGTCGGCCATTGTGAGTCTTTCTGATTAGTGTTCAGGCTTCCTCCTGAGTGTTTTTTTGCTTACGGTCTTGCTTCAGGCGTGGCATGGGATTAGCCGTCGCTTCTCGATTTATCTCTCGGTTTCGGGTCAGGTCGATGCCCTGATATATGGCCTGGCGCATCGAGGTGGGGTCCGCCTCGTTCTTGCCGGCTATGTTATAGCCGGTACCATGGTCGGGACTTGTGCGCACATACTTCAGTCCTGCCGTGTAATTGACGCCGTATTCCCGCGCCAGGGCCTTGAAAGGAGCGAGTCCCTGATCGTGATACATAGCCACAATGCCGTCATACTTACTGTAGTCGCCTGTCCCAAAGAAGCCATCGGCGGCAAACGGACCGAAAGCAAGTATCCCTTCAGAGACGCATTCAGCTATTGCAGGTTCGATTTCATCGATTTCCTCCGAGCCGAGAAGCCCGTTGTCGCCATTGTGGGGATTGAGCGAAAGCACGGCGATGCGGGGTTTGTCCATACGGAAATCCTGACGTAGGGCAGCATCCATATTCTTGATTGTTTTCACCACTGCATCCTTGGTGATGGCTGCCGGCACATCGCGGATAGCCTTGTGGGTGGTGACGAGAGCCACTCTAATTTCATCGTCGAAAAGGATCATAGTGGCTTTGCCGTCTTCATCGGCGAGCCGCTTGGCGAGGAATTCTGTGTGACCCGGGAACGGGAATTTTTCACTATAGACCGTTTTCTTGTTGATCGGCGCAGTCACGATGAAATCGATTTCCCCGTCCTCAAGGGCAAGGCAAGCAGCCTCGAGGGCAGCCACAGCCGCCTCCCCGGCTTCTTTTGAGGGATGTCCCGGAGTCATTTCAAGGCCTCGCGGACACACATCGACTACGTTGATTTTTCCATCCTGCGCGTCAGCGGCAGTGCGGACGGGAGTGAAGCGGAATGTCTCTGTTCCCAAGTCTTTTCTAACTTGATTGAGGAGCTCAGGGCTGCCGAAAATGACAGGGGTGAAGAGATCGGTGATCTCCTCCTCGTCAAGGGCCTTGATGATGACCTCATAGCCAATTCCGTTGAAATCTCCGTGGGTTATACCCACTCGTATAGGGTTGTGCATAATTTTGTCATTATTAACTTACAAAGTTAAAAAATAATTTTCAAACTGCCAAAATTATTTTTTTGCTGCGAGCATTCCGCATGCGGCATCGATGTCTTCACCGCGGGATGCGCGGATAGTGGCAGTGACACCGTTGTCGTTTAGTATCTTCCTGAACATCTGCATACGATCGTCCGAAGCCGGGTAAAGATCGACTCCCGGAATCTTGTGGAAGCGAATGAGGTTTACCCTGCAATCGAGGTCGCCGATAAGCTTGATCAGCATATTGGCATGAGCCACATCATCATTGACACCGCGCCACATGATATACTCAAACGAAAGGCGCCGTTGCCCTGAGAAGTCGTAAGCTTTCAGCATCTTTACGACAGACTGGATCGGGAATGCCTTTTGAGCCGGCATCATCGATTCGCGTTGAAGCAAATCAGCAGTGTGGACACTGATAGCAACATGCACATTGGTCTTTTCAAGAAGGTCCTTGAGCTGGGGAAGCTTGCCTACGGTGGAGACCGTGATGCGCTTCGGACTCCATCCCATACCCCAAGGGGCTGTCAGGATCTCGATCGCCTTGAGCACTTCAGGAAAATTGTCGAGAGGTTCACCCATGCCCATGAAAACAATATTGGTGAGCTCACCCTGCTCGCTTCCGCCGGTCTTTTTCTGCCGTATGGGCATAGAGAGAATCTGGTTCATGATCTGGGCGGCGGAGAGATTGGATTTGAAGCCGAGCTTGCCCGTAGCGCAGAAATAGCAGTTCATCTTGCATCCACATTGCGAGCTGACGCATAGAGTTGACCGTTCCTTGTCGGGAATCATGACAGACTCGACGCGATTGCCGTTGCCGACATCAAAGAGATATTTGACAGTGCCGTCTTCAGACTTTGACGCTTTGACAGGGGCACTTCTCCCTATTTCATAGTTATCGGAAAGCCATGCCTGATTTTTCTTAGATATATTTGCCATTTCCCCGAAGGAAGTGACACGCTTCGAGTAAAGCCAGTCAGCGAGTTGCTTGGCTACGAAACGTGGCATATTGCCTTGCTTGGCTACACCTTCGAGATCTTGGAGAGTCATTCCTATTAGAGAGGGTTTCATATATGATTGGGAATTGGAAATTATAAAAAAGGGTCATCGCCCGGTTGGGGATGACCCTCGATATTCGGGGATATTTAATTCTGGGAATAAGCCTGAGGTCGTGCCCTGATTATTCTCCGGCTTCAAATTTGTAGCTCTTGTTGACGAGCTTGTCTGAGCCGCGGAGCATCTGGTCAAGGTTGGGATTCACAAGCTGGAAATACTGCTGTTCGTAGTTTGACTCGTTGTAAGGCATGTCAGACTTAGCGGAGCCATTCACCACGAATGCGTACACGCCGTCATCACCCGGGATCACCACGAGCTTCTTGTCAGCCTTGGCACCTGCAATCTGACCGAGCACCTTAGGATCGTTGACACCCATGCCGCGACCCATACGGAAAGACTCGAGCTGACGTGGCTCAACACCCATGGCTTTGGAGACTGCGTCAAGAGTCTTGCCATTCTTCTGATATTCGGCTACGAGATCCTTGCCTGCTTTCTGACGACGCACCTTATTAGTGAGATAGTTCTTGACGTCAGCGTTTGTAGTGGGCACGTAGTCGTCATACTGGGCATCTACCGCTACAGCATAAAGCATAGGTGCGGAAGCATCCTTTGACTCATAGATGTGGCTTACCTGACCCGGTTTGCCCTCTATCATAGCCCAACGTACCACCTGACGGCTGTCAGGGAAGAATTGGTTGTAACCTGCCATACGCGGAACAGCCGGTGTAGACTGAGTGAACTGGAATGTCTGTACATTGTAGCCGGCTTCTGCAGCATTCTTGCTGAAGAGTTCAGCTGTGTTGTTCTTTTCAAGATATTTCTCAAACTTGGCGATTTCGTCGTCGACAGTCTTGGCTGAAGGATTCAGCTGATAATTGTATTCTTCAAACTCCACCACTTCCACTGGAGCGTTCTGCTTGACGATCTTTGCAAGCACTGCACCTTGAGGAGAGTTCATGATTGCCACATACTTGCCGGCTGCCTGGCGAAGAGAATCAAGCTGTGAAGCGGCAAGTGCGCCTGTCGGGCCATCCTGCGCGAAGAGTGGAATCCACTGCTCTTTCTGAGCGAAAACGCTGTCGGCGGAGAATTGCTTGTTGATGCTGTCGATCGGAAGCCCTGCATTGAGGCTTGCTGTCACCTTGGCAGGAAGATCAGCACCGGCCACCTGTACGATGTTGACCTGGATAGAGTCAACTTCATAGCTGCGCTTGCCCATCTTCACGATTTCAAAGCCACGGAGGTTTTCAGTCACCATGCTGACTTCACCTGCCTTTGCCTCGGAAACGAAATTCTTGACCGGACCGTTGCGCAGGTCGGAAGTGCGGACATTGCTGCGGGTCATAACTACACCTTCCTTCTTGATATTGGCAGGAAGGCCATTGGCTGCAGAGTCGTTGAGAGCCTTCAGAGTGTTCTGGGCAAGAGCCTTGGCTGCAGCCCTGTCTGCTTCAGAGGAAGCGATGTTGATGGCGATGAAAGAAACTTCCTTAGTGGGTTCAAGCACTTCAAACATAGCTTTTTCATCAGTGTATGCCGCATTGACTTCAGAATCGCTCACGGGATACTTCTTTTCGTCGATTGCGCCGTAGGGGCGGAAAGCGAGGGAAACGTTGTTGGTGGCGACGTAGTCGTTGTAAAGGGCCTTCTTGTCAAGGTCGTTGGCCTTAACAGTGCCGATCACGAGCTGCTGATATTTCTGACGCTTGATAAGCTGCTTGGTCTCTTCCTCCATGGCTACCCAAGCATTCTGGAAAGGCTTTGCCTGCTGCTCCGACATTCCGTTTCGCCCGGGGTTGAATATGATCTCATAAGCCTGAGCCGGGGTCTGTGCGCTGAATCCGGAAGCGTTGAGTTGCTGGATGATGTTGCTCATGGCCTCGCGGTTGATAGGATTGTCGAGCACGAAGAAACGAAGCTGTTCGGGGCTTGACTCGATGCCTGCATTCTTCACGGCATCGTCGAGAAGGCGCTCACCCACGAGTTGCTCCACTGCCATTTGTCCGAGCATCTGGACGTCGAAGTTAGCATATTGCTGCGGGTTGGTCAGCTTGAGCTGCTCAAGCTGACGGTTGAGTTCCTCACGCTTACGCTGATATTCGGTATAGTCGATTTTTTTGCCGCCTATTTTTGCCACGGTCGTGTTGTCGCCGAAGAGGTTGCGGCTGTTTGTGAGTGCGTCACCCACGATGAAAGCGAGAAGCGCCACGCCGATGACCACGATCAGCATGACTGATTTGCTTCTGATTTTCTCTAATGTTGCCATTCTGAAATTATACTGTAAGTAGTTGATTAATACAAAACAAACACCTCCCGACATATAGATTCGGAAGCTACCGGCGCGCATGAGCGTCGATTTATCGTGCAAAGTTAATAAAAAAATTTCAATTATTTAGAATTTTGAAATGAGAATTTTCTATTTAAAATTGAGAATTTTGAATTTAAAATTTTGAATATTCAATTGGCAGGGTATTTGGCATGGGAGGTCAACTTTTTGGAGATTCGGTTGTATTAGTGTTATGAAGTATTAAAAACAGCAAAGGATTCTAAAACTATATTCTACTACTATGAAAAAAATGTTGATCTGCATACTCGCCGCCTCCACTGCTATGACAGCGTTCTCCCAGACGGGTGTAAGCCTTGACAGTTGCCGGCATATGGCACTCCACAACAACAAGGCCATACGCATAGCAGAAGAGAACATTCGCGGTGCCGGGTATCTTCGCGACGCAGCCAAGGCTGCCTACCTTCCGGGAATCGATTTCTCAGGAGGGTATATGCACAACCAAAACCAGATTGCCCTCTTGGGCGAGGATGCCAAACTGCCGACAATGACTTTCGACCCGAAGACCATGAGCTACAATTACAATATCCTCATGGGGGCAGACGGAAAACCCGTCACAAATCCGGCGACCGGGCAACCGATTCCCAGCGAAGTGGCTGTCATTCCAAAGGAAGCGATGAAATATGACACCCGCAATGTTTTCTTCGGTGCCTTCACTTTGACCCAACCAATCTATTTAGGAGGCTCGATCCGTGCGCTCAACCAGATAGCGAAGCACGGTGAGAGCATCGCCCGCTCATTGAAAGACCAGGCGCAACAAGACGTGCTTCTCAATGTAGATGAGGCTTATTGGCAGGTGGTGTCTCTTGTTGAGAAACGTAATCTTGCTCAGAGTTTCGTGAATCTCGTAGACTCTCTCCGTCAGAGTGTGATCGACATGAAAGAGGAGGGTGTGGCTACAAAATCTGATGTCCTTAACGTGGATGTGAAGTATAACGAGGCGTGCATTATGCTGACGAAAGTTGAGAACGGGCTGTCGCTATCACGCATGGCGCTCGCCCAGATCTGCGGACTTCCTGTCGACACGCAGATGACGCTGAGCGATGAAGCTTCTGACGACCTTGGGGCAGACATGACTATGCCGAGCACCAACATGCAGGATGTATACGCACGTCGCGCCGACCTCGACGTGCTCCGCAAGGGGATCGACCTCATGAAGAGCAAAGAAAACCTTTCCCTGTCCTCAATGCTTCCCAAAGTGGCAGCTTTCGGAGCATACTCTTTCTCAAATCCCAATGTCATAGATGGATTCGAGAAGAAATTCGGGGGCGGTTTTTCAGTCGGAGCGATGTTGACGGTTCCTCTCTGGCACTGGGGTGGCAACTACAATAAATACCGGGCAGCCAAATCTCAGACTAAAGCCCAGCAACTTCTTCTCGAAGACATGGAAGAGAAGGTCAGCTTGCAGGTAAGCCAGGCAGAATATAGCTTCAACGAGGCGTTCAAGACCTACAATATGACCCAAAACAACATGAAGAGCGCTCAGGAAAACCTGCAGAATGCCCAATACGCATTTAAGGAAGGAGTGCTGACCACCGACGACGTGCTGGCGGCTCAGACAGCATGGCTGAAGGCAAAATCTGAAGTGATCGACGCTCAGATCGGCATCCGCCTCTGCCATACCTACCTGAGCAAGGTCACCGGCTCCCTTAGATAAATTAGAATTATAGATGACGGGGATTTATCATGATGAATCATGATTAAACATGATGAATCTTGATTAATCTTGATTAATCCGAAAAACTGAAAACTAAAAAAATATAAAAAAACAAAGCCTTATGGAACAGCATACCAACTACACTACCCCCGCGCCGGATCCAACAGAAGTGAGCGCAAAAGAAAAGTCATTGATATTCACTATCGTCGTGGTCCTGCTTATCGTGGCAGCCATGGCTGTGGTAGGATTCATATTCATCAAGCCTGCCCCCGACACAATACAAGGTATGGGAGAAGCTACCGAAGTCAGGATATCGGGCAAGCTCCCGGGACGCGTCTCCAACCTCTTCGTGGAAGAGGGTCAGCGCGTGAAAGCAGGAGATACACTCGTACACATTCATTCATCTCTCGTTGAAGCCCGGCTTGCACAGGCAGAAGCCATGGAAGACGCTTCGAAGGCGACCAACCGCAAGGTGGATGCCGGCACACGCAAGCAGATCATAAATTCAGCTCGCGACGTGATGAACCAGGCAGCAGCCGCTACCGGAATTGCTAAAAAGACCTACGACCGCATGGAGAATCTGTTCAACAAGGGTGTCGTCAGCGAGCAGAAGCGCGATGAGGCAAAGGCAGCCTACGACGCAGCCAAGGCAGGTGAGGCGGCAGCCCGCAGCCAATATGAACTTGCACTTGCCGGACCTCAGGCGGAAGACAAGGCAGCAGCCGAATCTATGGTGAAAGTGGCGCAGGGTGGCGTGGAAGAAGTAGGCGCTATCCTTGAAGACCAGTATCTTCTTGCTCCCGCAGATGGAGTAATAACGGTGGTCTATCCTAATGTCAGCGAGCTCGTGGCAACCGGGGCTCCGATCATGAACCTTCAGAAAGATGACGACCACGCAGTCTTCAACGTGCGCGAGACATTGCTTAAGGATATCACGGAGGGCACTAAGATCCGTGTGAAAATCCCTGCCCTTGACAAGGAAGAAGTGATGACAGTGTTCTATATCCGCGACCTCGGCACATATGCCAACTGGCAGGCTACAAAATCTACCGGCGACTACGATGCCCGCACATTCCAGGTAAAGGCAAAGCCGGCAAAGAAGATCGAGAATTTCCGTCCGGGTATGAGCGTGGTTTATCTTGGAGTCGAGAAATAACGATCAACGATCAACGATTAACGATCAACGATTAAACGATTAAACAAATTAGATATGAGTGGATTCATGCAAATATTCAAAAGGTCGGTGATTCAGCTGACCGGGCGCCCTATATATTGGGCTGCCATGTTTGTGCTGCCCCTCTTTCTGATGCTGATGCTCACTAATATGATGGAGTCGGGATTGCCCGACAAGGTCCCGGCTGCCATCGTCGACAAGGACGGGACTGCCCTGTCGCGGGAAATCACCCAAAACTTAGGGTCGATGCAGATGGTAGACCTTGTAGACCAAAGCAACTCCTACACCGAAGCCCGGCATAAGATGCAGGAAGGGAAGATATTCGGTTTCTTCATGATACCGGAAAACTTCGAGCAAGACCTGCTCTCGGGCAAGGGCCCGACCATCACTTTCTACACGAATATGACATATTTCGTTCCTGCATCCTTACTGTTCAAGTCGTTTAAGACCACAGCTTTGATGTCGAAAGCCGGGATCATGCTGAATGTAGCTGAGACTGCAGGCCTGTCGGCAGATGAAGTGGTGCCGATGATGCAGCCGGTCAATATAGTGAGCAGGGGACTCGGAAACCCGGGACTGAACTACGCGATATACCTGTGCAACTCGTTTGTGCCTTGTGTGTTCCAGCTTATGATAATGCTGATGGTGTGCTTCTCGCTCGGAGAAGAGATCAAATATGGCACATCTCCGAAGTTGCTGCAGATGGCAGGGGGAAATATCTATAAGGCAATAGCCGCCAAGATTCTTCCGCAGACCATAGGATGGTGGATCATGATCCTGTTCATGGAGTCGTGGCTCTATTTCTGGCAGGGATATCCGATGCACGGCAGCTGGTGGTGGTTCACAATATCTGAATTGATGTATGTTGTGGCATGTCAGGCGATGGCTGTGTTCTTCTTCGGCGTTTTGCCAAACTTGAGGTTTAGCCTTTCGGTATGCTCGCTGCTCGGCATTCTCTCCTTCTCGCTTGCGGCGTTTTCCTTCCCGGTGGAAAGCATGTATGGCGCGATAGCGATCTTCAGCTATGTGATGCCGATACGCTACAACTTCCTCATATATATCGACCAGGCACTGAATGGCATCGACATATGGTATTCACGCTGGTGGTATGTGGCATACATAGTGTATATGCTTTTGCCGCTGACGCTGATGTGGCGAATAAAGAAAGAATTTGCAAGACCGGTCTACATCCCTTAATTAATTTAGAATTTTGAATTTTGAATTTTGAATTGATGGCGGGATTTATCATGATTGAACATGATCCAACATGATTTATCATGATCCAACATGATACAACATGATTGAACTTGATTTATCATGATGGAACATGATTAATCATGAAAAATAATGAAAAAACTGATATGGGAATATTTGTAAAATCATATATAAAGGAGCTGAAGTTGATGACGACTGATATCGGCATCATCCTCTTCCTGGCGTTCCTGCCCATCGCCTACCCTATTATCTACTCGCTGATCTATAATCCGGAGCAGGTGAGAGACGTGAGGATGGTGGTGGTCGACCACGACAGGTCAGCTCTGTCTCGAGAGTTGGTGAGAAACCTTGACGCGACTCAGGAGATACGCATCATCGGATATGCTGCCGACCTTGGGGAGGGTAAGAAAGCCATGAACAGCCATGAGTGCTATGGCATCCTTGAGATTCCGGAAGGTTTCGAGAAGAAAGTGGGGAGAGGAGAAGCTTCTCCGGCTGTACTTTTTTCGGAGATGAGCCTCTTGCTTCGCTATCGCGGCTTCTTGGTGGCTACCACGAATGTAGCCCAGGCTATGGGAGCGGAGATATTGAATGAGAAGATCAGCGAGAGTGTGCCGTTGGCAGAGACCCTTGTCTCGGGTGATCCGCTTGGGGTCCAGAATGTAACCATGGGCAACCTTGAATCCGGTTTCGACTCGTTTATCATGCCGGGTGTGCTTGTGCTGATTCTCCAGCAATGCCTTATCCTTGCAGTCGGCATGACGGGTGGCGCGAAAAGGGAAAAGCCGTGGCTGTATAGCGACATAGACAAGGCCACCGGATTAGGGACCATCAAGTCACTGTCTGGCGCAGCACTTGCCTACATTACGGTCATCTCGATAGCATGTGTCTATATGCTGCATTATGTGCCGATGATGTTCCGGTTTCCGATGGCGGGAAATCCTTGGGAAATTCAATTGTTCATTCTTCCGATGGTCATCGCATCGATTTCTCTTGGCTTCTGTTTCCAGGCATTCTGCAGGGAAAGAGAATCGGTATTTGTGCTGTGGGTGGTCACTTCGGTAGCATTCCTCTTCCTCTCAGGCCTGACGTGGCCACGCTACGCGATGGGACCGGTATGGCATACGGTATCAGACCTTGTTCCGGCTACTTATGGAGTTGAAGGATTTATCCGTATGAATACGAATGGAGCGACATTGGCACAGGTAAGCGGCGACTACATTGCCCTCTGGATTCAGGCAGTCGGCTACTCCGTCCTGGCATTCCTCGTGCAAAGATTCTATGTGATGCCGACGCGTGTCAAGGCTCTTAAGGACCCCGGAAGAGTACCTATCGCATGACCTGAAAATTCGTATCCTGCTGGACACGCGATGACGCACGCGGAGCGTGCTAACTACTCTGAAAAGTCCTTCCGGACGCGCGATGACGCACGCGGAGCGTGCTCACTACTCTAAATCTGCTTGCGTAGGCGTGCAGGGGGGATATTGAGTCGGTCGCGGTATTTGGCTACGGTCCGGCGGCTTATGTTCAGACCTTCCGAAAGGAGGGTCTGAGTTATTTTTTCGTCGCTTAGCGGATGCTTTGGATCTTCAGCATCCACTACACGGCGGATTTCAGCCTCAATCTTGCGGTTGGTGAGAGCATCAGTTTCCTCTTCGCCTGAATTGTCGCCTACCGTATCGCTGAAGAAGAAACGGAGCGGAAGTATGCCCCATGGAAGGGCCACGTATTTATTTGCCGTGCATCTTGAAATGACGGATGCATCCTGACCTGTGAGTTTTTCGATATCCTTTATCATCATCGGGCGAAGACGATAGATATCTTCAGTGTCGAAATATTCACGTTGCAATTTCACAATAGCCGTTGCCACCGACATCATGGCCTGTTGCCGCAGCTTAAGGGATTTGATGAAATCGCGTGCATCGTTGTAGCGGTTGAGGATAAACTCCCGGTCGGCGTTGTCTTTCAATTTCTCCATGCGTTTTGTCATGTCGGTTTCCGCTTGAGAGAAAGTTTCGCTGATGCGGAGTTCCGGGATGCGGTTATTGAGGGTGATGATGGGTTCGTCGCCTGAAGTATCGATAATTACGTCCGGAATGATCGTATTCGTGCCGGCAGCCGCGGAATCTACCGATGCTCCCGGTTTAGGATTGAGCGTACGGATCAGGTCAATGGCGGCGTTGACACGTTCCTGCGAAATGCGGAGGCGCGAGACGAGGAGATGGGTATGGAGCATGGAAAAGGCTTCATATTGTTCGTTGAGGATGCGCAGGGCGTCGTCGCGGGTCCGGGAAGGGGGAAGGTAATCGAGCTGAATGGAAAGGCAATCGGCGAGTGACACGGCACCGACACCATGGGGCTCGAGCGTCCTGACCACTTCCAAACCTTTATCCATGACTGATTGTGGCAGATCTATGCCCTCGGAGAAAGCAAGGTCATTGACGAGAAAAGATGGATCGCGCTGCAGGCGCCCGTTGGAGTCGAGGTTGCCGACTATGAAGCGGGCTGCAGTGAGCACGTCGGGGTCGAGATGAAGCTGTCCCAACTGGGAAAGCAAAGAGTCATAGAGAGACGGGGCAGAGTCAGCGAGAGGCATCTCCGTAAAATCGTCGGAAGACAATACACGTCGGCTGGAAGAATTCCATTCGGTTTGTGTTGGGGAAATAGAAGGCTCTGAATCGCGATATGTCTCGGCATCAACAGCCTCAAGAGCCGGATTTGCCTCCATCTCGCGCTCCACCTCCTCGTCGAGTTCGGGCGCATTCATCTCCAGCATCTTCACGAAGCGAAGCTGCTGTTGGGTAAGGCGCTGCGAAAGTCGCTGCTCCATCGCTATATTCTGCCGGCTCTTTTCCATACTGCAAAATTAAGCATTTTTGTGGAGATAGCCAAATCGTTTTTCACGCATAGGGCATAGGGGTGGTGGGGACGCAGAGTGTCATTTGGAAAGATGGGCAAGCGTCATAATGCCCAATCATGTTCACATGTTGGTGTCGGCAGCTCCCGGGATCTCATTAAGCGGAACAACATTAGTGCGCAGCGATCGCCAATACAAGAAATTTGTGGAATACATTCGGAATAACCCTAATGGTTTACCTATCGGGACGTATGAATTCGGTGGTCTGGAATTCAGCAAACATTAATTTTATCAGCATATCTCCGAGTACGTCCAGTGTAGTCAGCACTCTCCGAGTGCGTCCCCCCGCGACAAATATTTTCAGTCAGACACGCCATGACGCACGCGGAGCGTGCTAACTACTCTATCAGCCGACCGTAGCCCCCCAAAAAACTTCTTGGCCTAACCATCCAAATCACGATCCCCCGCGTCAAAAGACTAATCAACTAAAACATATACAGAAAAAATATGTCAAGATTCCAAAATTAAATGTAAAAAAACATGTAAAAATTACGAAAAGGACTTAAAAGGACTTGGCAGAATAAAGATTTTTATTTAACTTTGCAATCATAGAATTCTGAGCGGAATCCTCTGTAAGGAGGGCAAACGGGAAGGAATCTTTTGCGTCGCATCATTGCTTGCGAACGTAAATACATATTACAAAAGCGTTTACTTGACGCTCGTTCTTGGCTATCTGAAACCTGGGAAATTTCGAATTGGAGTCAGGAAAGAGACAACGGTAGATGCCTATAGGGATGTATGCATTCCGCTTCGGCGTCGCGTGAGCGTCACGCCGTGGCGTTGTCATACATAATCCTGCGTGAGGCTTCTGCGTTGTCCGTTCAACTCCAATGGGCAATACCAGGGCCTCGCAGTGTGGAACGGACAACAGAGTACAGGCTCTCACGCTTTTTTTGTTCAATTTATTCTATCGGAGCCTTGGAATAATTAAAATTAATTTAAATTGAAAAAAAAGACAATTTTATTCGTTCCGGACTTTTTCTGGCCAAAAGAGCAAGACCTATTTGCCGAAATAACGGCCGCAATGGATAAGATGGGCATGAAGCTAATAGTGTTTCCTCACGAAAGGAATCTGGAGGATAGTATCTGCGAAATTGAGGATTATTGCAGAAACAATGATATTGATTTAGTTATATCACATCTAACAGGCTGCTACTTTATAGCATCTCTGACATCTGTTCCACGTCTGTTCGTCAACCCGGACTGGATATCTCTAAAAGAAGCATATAGAACAAACCAGAATAAGGACAAACTAAGGGATTATGATGTAAACGACCATGAATTATGGATTGCCCAAGAAATGAGTAGGCTTGACGCTATCAAGCTCGGTAAGTTTTCCGCCAAATGTTTAATTACCGCCGATTATCTGGGTGAAACAGAATGCATAATAGAGCACTTGCGCAGATTTCATGAAGTATCTTACGATCCATACATATCATTTCCCTGTGGAACTTCCTCTTTAGAAAACATTATAGCCTTAATGACTTAAGCAACAAGCTATCTGCAACCGGCAGAAGCACGAGACATACGTCTCTACTTAAAGAATAAACAACAAATAATAATAAACTAACTAAAAACATTCATGCTTATGAAGCAAAAACTATTGTTTCTGCTGGTAGTATTCTCTTTCTTGCTACCAGTACCGCTTTCGGCTTACGATTTCGAGTCGGACGGAATATACTATGATCTCGGCGAAAGCCAAGATGATAATGGAAATCCCATTTATATCGCAAGTGTAGCGGAGTCTCCAGATGACAACAAGTATTCCGGCGATATCATCATTCCTTCCACTATTGAATATGACGGTCAAACTTACTCTGTTGTGTCAATTAAAGATAAAGCTTTCTACTATTGTCTCCGACTAACCTCGGTGATGATACCAAACTCAGTAACTACAATTGGAGATGGTGCTTTCCTCAATTGTAGTGGCCTCACATCCGTGACACTCTCCAATTCTTTGACCAAGATTGGATACAGAACTTTTAGTTTCTGTGGGTCTCTATCTTCAATTGAGATCCCCAACTCGGTGACTTCGATTGGAGCTGAGGCTTTCACAGACTGCGGTAGACTCACTTCCATTGTGATTCCCAATTCAGTGACAAGCATAGGCGAAATGGCTTTTCATGCTTGCACCAACATCTCTTCTGTTGTCATCCCAAGCTCGGTTACCTTTATAGGAAATCAAGCTTTCAGACAGAACCATAGTCTTAAATTATTTATAATCCAGTCAACTAACGTAACTTTTGACGGAGATATATTTTACGAGATAAATGGTCCTTGGTATATATTTGCTCCTGAATCATTAGATTGTACCGGCATAGTAGGAAATAGGAACTGTGAAATCAAAACTTTTAAAAATAGTGAAAACCTCATTATCCTTGAGGATGGAACAATTCTTAGCGATAACGGTAAAACTCTGTTTTTTGTACCCCTCTATACATCAGGTATAGACTATGTAATACCTGAAGGTGTTACGAAAATTCCCTCAAATGCATTCATTAACATGTATGGTGCTGTCTTTGACTTTAAGGAAAATTCTAATGGCAAACGTTTTCTCAACACGCTCACAATACCGTCTACTATTGAAGAAATCGAGCCTGATGCCTTTTTAATGACCGAAATTGAAAAGGTAAATTTCACTAATTGGTCTAAATGGTATTCGAACGCCAAGCTTTGCAACTTCTATTCCAATCCATATTGGAACAGTAAGCCATATGCCAATGGAATACAGGTGACTACTCAGGAGCTAACAGATGGTATGACAGAAATTCCTGATTACATTCACTATGGTCTGGGAGAATACAAGAATGAGATTGAACTGCCAAGATCGATCAAGCGCATCGGTGCATACGCTTTCTATAATAACAAGGAACTTTACTCCGTAATCCTACCGAAAGGACTTGAAGAAATCGGAGAATCTGCCTTTGAAGGATGCGTTCTTCTTGAAAATCCATCCTTCCCTGCCGGACTCAAGAAAATAGAAGATGGTGCATACAAAGATTGTACCTTCATCACTGAGATAGTCCTTCCGGAAGGATTAACAATGCTTGGAAGTAGACCATCTGGAATCGAAATTTCAGATTCCCAAGAGAAAAAGGGAGTCTTTCAGGGGTGTTTGAGTCTTCAAAGGGCTGTACTAACTGCGGATTTGGATTATCTTCCTGACTTTTTGTTTGAAGGATGTTATATGTATCTTGATAAAGTTTACCTTCCTCTCAAACTAAAGACCATTGGAAACAAGTCTTTCTATGGATGTCAAAGTATTGATGAAATCACTTTCCCATCCTCCCTTGAATCAATCGGAGAAAGTGCTTTTGGCAACTGTCATGCCTTATCAAAATTGGTTATTCCTGATGGTGTTAAGGTTATAGGAAAAAGGTCATTCGAAAGTATGCACAATTTAACCAGTGTTTCTATAGGAAATGGAATTGAAACCATTCCTGACTATGCCTTTTATAATTCTTATTCGCTAAAAACCATTAAATTCCCAGATGGACTTAAAGAAATTGGAGCCTATGCATTTGCAATTAATCCCTGGCTGTCTAAGCAGGGCCATATAGGATCCGTTTTACTTCCCTCTACCGTTACCAAAATAGGAGATCACGCATTTGAAAATGTATATATAAGTACTCTCGTAGTTCCCGACGATGTAGAAAATCTCGGTCCGGGAAGTTGCGGAAATCCTTCCGTTCTCACCCTCGGCAGTAGTATTAAGTATATAGATGCAGCTGCATTTAGTTGTGGTAGACTCTATACCTTACGTGTCAAGGCTCACATGCCGCCGACTCTTTCGGGGGCATTACCCGTGAGCGGTGACGACCAACTCACGCTCATTGTTAACAAAGGACGTTTCTCCACCTACGACACTAATGTTTACTGGAGACTGTTCGACAGAATTATTGAGG
Organism: Muribaculaceae bacterium; assembly: GCA_029060285.1. Lineage (GTDB taxonomy): Bacteria > Bacteroidota > Bacteroidia > Bacteroidales > Muribaculaceae > Lepagella. Next base: position 26,288 of record JAIDUH010000100.1, read on the forward strand.
AAGGATATACGGAAGTCGAGATTTATCTCGACGGCACCTATAGTTTAGCTGAAGAGATAAGGATGCAGTCCGGTTATATGCCGGCTATGGTCACTAAGATGATGGTAGATGGTCCTCTTTCAGAACAAGACCTGCGTGTGATTAAGGAGAATATGGTTGCTCTGACAAGCCTTGACCTAAGCAATGTCACAAACCTTACTGAACTCCCTGATGAGCAGTTCAAAGGTTCACTCCTTACCGAAGTCTTCCTCCCCGACAATCTTGAGATAATCGGCAATAGTGCTTTCGAAGACTGCAGTCTGCTTAAGCTTGAAAGTCTTCCTGCATCAGTCAAGAGAATCGGCAGTAACGCTTTCTCGAATTGTCCTGAAGTGAATATCAAGAATCTTCCTGAGTCTCTCGAGTATATCGGTTATGAAGCATTCTCCAATTCTGGTATGCGTGAAGTAGTGGCAGACAACTTGCTTTCCGAAATTAGACAAAGTGCCTTCAGCAAATGTACGCTGCTTGAGCGTGCCGACCTAAGCAAGGCTGCTATCACCGGTATCTCGGATAATGTTTTCTCAGGATGTAAGGAGCTCGATGAGGTAATCCTTCCCTCATCCGTCAAGTCTATTGGCAGAGAAGCTTTCAGAGGTACCGCTATCCGCAACATTGATTTCATCTCAGAAGTCGAGACCATTGGAGAAGGCGCATTCAGCAATAACCGCCGCCTTGTCAGCGCAACACTTCCAGAATCAATTACAAGAGTTGAATCGAGCATTTTTGAAAATTGTCCAAGACTCATCTCCGTTTCCATGCCAATGGGTACGACAGATGTGGGCCAAAATATTTTACGTGGGGACGGTAAACTCGCCAACATCAGTTGCGCCGCACCCGAACCTCCGGAAGCTGAAACCGGAGCTCTCGATGGCCTGCGCTACCGCTATGTGACCCTCGCCATTCCTACACTAAGCTTCCGGAAATATCTTAATGCCACACAATGGGGAAAATTGGAATGCATAAGGAATATCATCAAGCTCAATATAAACCGTGGTGTCAAAGTCACCAATGCAGCTGAAAAGGAGTATCAGGAAATGCTCAAAGAGGATGCATTGGAAGCTGCACAGGAAGCTGCTGCCCAGCAGAACGGCGGCATGAGTCCGGCACGCGCTATGCGCCGCGCAGCTGCACGAGCAAATACTCCTCAGAATTTCGCGACTCTATTTGACGGAGCACAGATCGCATCTAATGAAGGAAGCAACAACCGCATTTTCATCACTCCCAATCCTGGTGTGAACGTGATCTCCATTCTTTTCGACGGTGAAGAACTCATCGAGTCTTTTGACGGACAGTCAATCCTTCTCCCGGAAGGAAGATTCGGTGAACTCGAGATCCTTACTGATGCCAAGCCGGTGCTTGCCGAAAGCATCCTGATCAGCGACAAGGAGCTTGCCCTTACAGCTTCCGAAACTGCCAAGTTGACCGCTACCGTCGGTCCTGACGATGCCGATGACAAGACAGTGACATGGTCTTCAAGCGATGAGTCGATTGCCCTCGTTGATGAAAACGGAGAGGTGACAGTGACCGGCGTAGGCAATGTCATCATCACTGCGGCATGCGGCACGGTTTCCACTGAATGCTCTTTGAAGTGCTATCCTCAGCTTGGCGATGCCAACTGGAACGGAAACGTCACCATTGTAGACGCCGTAGACATTTCCAACTTTGTAGTGAAGAAGAAAACGGCTCCTGAAGGATGGGACGAGGATGAATGGATGGAGTTCTATACTTTCGGAGCAAATGCAAACAATAGCGAAGATGGCGAAATCACCTTTGCGGATGCAACCGCAGCTGTAAGGATCGCCCTTGAAAATCCTGTGGCAGCTTCTATGCAAAACCGTATCGGAGCAGCCTACGGCAAATTCAATGAGTCTCCGGATGCGCTCGTGATCGCCGCATTGAGAGAATCAAATGACAGCAAGACTTCCGTGGCTGTCAAGCTCGACAACTCCATGGAATATGTGGCCCTCCAGGCTGATATCTTCATCCCTGACGGTATGGACATCGAGGTCAAGGCTGGAAGCAGGGCTGCCAACCATGCATTGGAGACAATGAGATTTGACGAAAACCATCTCCGCGTGGCTCTCTTCGACCTTGGAAACAAGGCATTCGGAGCCGGCGACGATGCTATCCTTGAGATTGTAGCAGACGGCAACATATCTGACATTGAAAACCTGACCATCTCCAATATTCTCGCTGCCGACTCTGAGGCTAATGAATATGTGCTTGGCTCAAGAATGGGTGATGTGACAGGCGTGGAAGGAGTTTCCCATGATGCTGTCCTCATCGAGAAGATTTCTGACGGCGTACAGGTTTCCAATGCTGCAGGCAAGAGAATCGACATCTTCACCATGGAGGGTAAGGCTGTCAGGTCATTCGTTGCCACCGACTCTATCGAGACAATAAATCTCCCCGCCGGCATCTACATTGTCAAGGCAGGCGATAAGAACCTTAAAGTAATATTGTGAATATGAATAGGAATTTTTTAATAGCGTTCCTCATGCTGCTGACGCTTGCCGCCCCTTTCAGGGCGGCAGCGGACAGCTTCTATCTCAAAGCTGCAGATTTGGAGCTCGGCAAGACGGAAACGCTGCAGTTTGTGCTCGACAACTGGCAGGAGTACTACGGTTTTCAGGCTGAAGTAAAGCTTCCTGACGGTCTTCAGGCAGTGAAAGGAAGCGACGGGGAACTTGACATCACCCTTTCCGACCGTGCTTCCGATGGAGATTACAAGGTGAACAGCAATGTTCTCTCCGACAACGCCCTGATCATGGGTGCGTTTTCCGCAAACCTTAGACCATTCACCGGGGATAGCGGTGTGCTCGTGAATCTGAATGTGTCTGTCGCTGATAATTTCACAGGCGGAGACGTTGAGATTTCAAATGTAAGGTTTATTGACAGCCAGGATCAGGATGTGAAGTTTGACTCCACATCCACCTACTTTGGCGTAAAGGTCACCGGCATCACGCTGAGTGAAACCGAATTGAACTTGACCAAAGGTAAGACAGCCACGCTGACAGCAACGATCATCCCTGACAGTGCCACTGACAAGACTGTCACCTGGACTTCCTCCGATGAGGGAGTAGCCACAGTATCCGCTGATGGAGAGGTAAGTGCCGTGGAACTTGGAGAAGCGGTCATAACCGCTACATGCGGCGAAGTCAGCGTGACCTGCAAGGTGTACGTGGTTCCGACTCCGGCTGAGAGTGTGACGATCAGCGAGACATCCTCAGAACTTAAAGTCGGTGAGACAATATCGTTGAC
>JAIDUH010000101.1 GCA_029060285.1 Muribaculaceae bacterium
CCCCTATAGCCCTTAAAGCCCTTAAAGCCCTTAAAGCCCTTAGCCCCTAATGCCCCTAAAGCTCCTACCCCAATGCCAACGCCAACGCCGAAAACGATGACAACCATCTCAGATATTACTACCCAACTGACTGCAAGCTTAAGGAAGCCCACCTCTCGCACCCTCCGCCTCCTCGAAAAAGCCCTCAATCTCCTTACCCCTTTCGAAAGCCCCCGGGCCAACGTAACCTCCCCCTCCGAACGCCAAGATCTCCTGACCCTCCTCCAAGTCCACGCCAACATCCTCTCCCCTTACCTCGATCTCAACCGCATAGAATCAAACCTCCGCCGCCGATAATCCCCCCAACCTGCTCCCCCTCAGAGCGAAGCAGGTTTGTCGAAGGTGAAAATCCCTCCTAATCCCAAAGCAAGCGATTGTGGTGCGAACGCAGTGAGCACTCCATCCTGCTCCCCCACAGAGCGAAGCAGGTTTGTCGAAGGTGAAAAATTCCTCTCCCTCCTAATCCCAAAGCAAGCGATTGTGGTGCGAACGCAGTGAGCACTCCATCCTGCTCCTCCACAGAGCGAAGCAGGTTTGTCGAAGGTGAAAAATTCCTCTCCCTCCTAATCCCAAAGCAAGCGATTGTGGTGCGAACGCAGTGAGCACTCCATCCTGCTCCTCCACAGAGCGAAGCAGGTTTGTCGAAGGTGAAAAATTCCTCTCCCTCCTAATCCCAAAGCAAGCGATTGTGGTGCGAACGCAGTGAGCACACCCAAAGCCCCCAAATAAAAAAATCAAATGAAAAAGCAACTCATCTTTTATATCTTATCGCTAATCTTTATTGCCTCCCTCCCAGCCGTAGCGGCAAACAAAGCCGAAGGCAATCCCATCAACATAGCCGTCTCACTAACCCAGAAAGAGGACACTACCTCAATGGCATCAACCTGCGAATACTACGGCTATGTCCGCCAGCAGCCCCAAGACGGCTACACCGTCTACACCCACCCCAACGGCTCCAAGATCCGCTATAAATACTCAGATGCTGATCTAAGGAATTCAAATATAGAAGTGACCACCAAGTCAACTGCCAAAGAAAAGGATAACATACTGACAGAACTAAGGTTTGAAAAGAACGGTAACGTCTACGAGCGCAAATACACAGGCTTCATAGTCCGCTGCACAAACGGCCCCCGCAACTCTCTTATCCTTACCACCCAAAGGACCCACCGCCCCTAAAGCGACAATCAGAGTAGTTAGCACTCTCCGAGTGCGTCCTCCCGCGACGCGAAGCCCCAGCCCCACCGACGCGAAGCCCAGCCCCCCGATGCCCTCAGATTTCAGCAAAATAAGCCCATATCAAGATCGTCTGAGACTCCTCGAAGATTCCGATCTCCTCAGCCTTATCAACAAGGCTAAGGCATCCGTGCTCTCTCCGAAGGCAAAGGACTGCCAACGCCAGCTAAACAAAGCCACTTCCGTTTGGGCCGTAGACGGCAGGAAATTCCTATTCACCTTTTCCGAAACCAATACCGACGGCTCTCAGAAGGCGACAGTATGGGCACAAAAGTCTCCGGGCAACTATCAGCGCATCAAGACCGTATGGGTATCTTGTCATAACAACATATTCGAGGCGATAGCCCTTTTCCTCATCGAATACTTCGAGCTCTTCATCCTTACCAAGACATACCTTTCAGATGTCAGCATGCTCAAGGACATTCAGGACAAACTGAACGAGGCTCTGAGGTATACGCCCTCAAACCTGAAACTGAAGCTGAAACTCCTTCGCACCTGGAGCGACATAATGCCGAGGTTCAACAGGATGGTGGAACAGCTCGATGAGCGCATCGCCATAAGTAACGCACCAAAGCAAACAAAAAGCAAGACACGGATGAAGACCTTCCTCCAAGACAAAGGGGCAACCTATAATGCAGGTGACAACTTTACTGTAGCTGTCCGCAAGGATTACATCGAATATTACATAAAGCTAAAGAAAGGGCACGCCGTAGCGAATATAGAACTGTTTAGCGATGCCGTAAGGATCTCAATAGCATGCAAGCAGTTTGTAGACCAGCTCTTCGGCAACGCTATCCGGGAAGGGATTGACGTGGACCGACATCCCAAGCTTAATGAACTGCTCATAGACAACAGGTATACGATACTTACTGACAGGACCGGCACCGAAGCCGAGACACGGATCTTCCTTGACATCGAGAAGACCTTACCCAACTGGCTGGAGGCAATCGGAGACAGTGACGTGAGAAAGGAGATCAACGACATGATAAGCTTCTTCCTCACCGTCTACAACGAGCTTGTCAAGTCACCCTCCCCGACAATTAAAGCTCTCGCCCGCAATTTCTACGACTGACATAGATAGCCTCCCCAATTCTTCGATGCCTTTAGTTTACTGGCAAGACCACAATCAGAGTCTGAAACGATTTGAATAACAATAAACAATCCGGTAAAATGATAAATTTGCAATTCGATGGATATTGGGAGAATATTAACGATCTTCCAACTTATACAGGTATTTACACAGTATGTGCCGTTAGCGGCTACAAATGCGTAGCAAGGTCTAGAATTCTTTATATAGGCAAGACAGATAATATTAAGGACCGCCATTACAAAGGACACGAACATCTTTACGATTTCCTTGATCATCTCCATATAGGAGAACGCCTTGCATATACGGCTGCTCCAGTCGATGGCCGTGAGTTATCGAAAGTGGAGAATGCTCTCGTCTACATGCAGCAGCCTCCCATTAATGATGGGTTAACAGAATCTTACAACCACGAAGCTGACGAATTCAAAATTAATGGGGTAGGCTCCGATGATTTCAAACACGACCATTTCGGATTTTCGACAGACAATGATTGTGACTCATTTTATCCAATAGAAGATGAAGAATTATAAACGATGGATATATACATTCTTCAAATCATCTTTAATAATTTATCATTCATCATTAAAGCACAGCGCAATGGCAAGCCCGGAGGCCTTCATATCCACACATCCACACATATTCGCCTCCGGCTTCGCCATCGCTTTTTCAATAAATTAGATTTTATTTTAAATGCAAGCCATAATCTTAGCAGCCGGCATGGGCCGCAGATTAGGCGAGTTTACCGCTGACAACACCAAGTGCATGCTTGAAGTCAACGGTGTTCGCCTTATTGACCGTATGTTGCAACAACTGGAGGCGTTAAACCTCAACAGGATAGTCATCGTCACCGGATACGAAGGCGAGAAACTCCGCAATTATCTCGTCAAGAACTATCCGGCGAAAAAGATCGTATTTGTAAACAATCCCATATACGACAAGACCAACAACATTTATTCCCTATGGCTTGCCCGGGGATATATGGCAGAGGAAGACACCCTACTTCTGGAGAGTGACCTTATCTTTGACAACTCCATTCTCGAGGCAGCGGTAACTTCGGAAAACCCGAACGTGGCACTTGTCGCCAAGTATCAGACATGGATGGACGGCACCATGGTAAGGATAGACGATGAACTCAACATTGTCAACTTCATTCCCAAGAAGGCATTCAAATACGAGGATGTGCCCTTCTACTACAAGACTGTCAACGTATACAAGTTCAGCAAGGAATTCTGCAGGGACCATTACCTGCCGTTCCTGGATGCTTATATTAAGGTACTTGGAGAAAATGAATACTACGAGCAGGTGCTTCGGGTCATAACCCTCATCGACAATGCCAACATAAAGGCCCTTCCCATCGGGAATGCGCCCTGGTATGAGATTGACGACGTCCAAGATCTTCGGATAGCCGAGACAATCTTCTCCACTCCTGAAGAGAAGCTGAAGAAACTTCAGCACAGTTTCGGAGGATACTGGCGCTATCCCGGGCTTGTTGACTTCTGCTACCTGGTCAATCCCTATTATCCGAGAAAGAGGATGATCGATGAGATGAAGGCCAACTTCGAGCCGCTTCTCCGCAATTACCCTTCCGGCATGGGAGTCAACTCCCTGCTTGCCGGAAAATATTTCGGGATAAGGCAAAAATACATAGTTGTCGGTAACGGGGCGGCAGAACTGATCAAGGGGCTCATGGAGGGGCATAAAGGCAACCTCGGCGTAATCTATCCCACATTTGAAGAATATCCGAACCGCCACGATCCAAGCTCGCTTGTGATCTATCATCCCGACAACGCCGACTTCTCATACTCAGCAGACGATCTCATGGCATTCTTCTCCGACAAATGCATCACGTCCCTGCTTGTCGTCAATCCGGACAACCCATCCGGCAACTTCATCCCACTTCAGGATCTATTGCGCCTTGCAGAATGGTCAGCGGAAAAGAGGATAAGGCTGATCATCGACGAGTCATTCGTTGATTTCTCCGATGGAGGCGTTGAGAACACACTCCTTAAAAACGATATACTTGAAAAATATCCTACCATGTGCGTCATGAAGAGCATCTCGAAGTCCTACGGTGTACCCGGTCTGAGGCTCGGCGTGCTGGCATCTGCGGATGAAAGGCTCATCTCGGCAATGAAGAAGGATGTATCAATCTGGAATATAAACTCATTCGCAGAGTTCTACATGCAGATCTACGGCAAGTACGAGAAAGACTATGCCCGGGCATGCAACAGATACAGGGAAGAGCGGGCAATGTTTGAGAAAGGGCTCATGGACATTCCCTTCATCCGCGTCATCCCGTCGCAGGCGAACTATTTCCTTTGTGAGGTGCTGAAGCCGTTCACGTCATATGGACTTGCCCTCCGGTTGCTTACCGAACATGACATACTAATCAAGGACTGCACCCATAAGAAAGGTTTCGGAAACGATGGCAGAGAATACATACGGATAGCCATACGTGACCGGCACGACAACGAAAAACTGATCAACGTCCTAAAAGAAATGTCATGAAGATAATTACAGACGAAGAGATACGAGCACTCGACATCGACCCCCGGAAGTGTGTCGAATGGGTCAGGGAGGCGTTCCTCATCAAGGGTGAATGCCAGTTGCCGCCAAAGGTTTCACTCCACCCGCAGGGGACAGACTTCATCAATACCATGCCGTGCATTCTCCCTCCTGAATATCATACATTCGGTTGCAAGGTCGTGTCGCGCATAAAAGGCCAGCATCCGGCGCTCAACAGCGAGATGATGATGTTCGACACATTGACCGGGAAAATGACCGCGCTTGTGAACACTGACTGGATTACGGCCATGAGGACCGGTGCTGTTGCGGCACTCGCCATAAACACACTGCGAAAACCTGATGCCGAAGTATACTCCTTCATAGGCTTGGGCGCCATGGGTCATTCCACATTGGATTGCTTTCTTGCGACCAACAAGGACCGGGAAATCACCGTAAGGCTTAAAAAATACAAGGACCATGCCGAAAAGACCATAGAGAAGTATGAGGGTCATGAGAATGTCTGCTGGCAGATATCCGAGACGATGGAGGATCTCGTGTCGTATGCAGACGTGGTGGTGTCATGCATTACAGACGCCGACGGCCTTTTGGTGGAAGACACCAGTCTTTTAAAGCCGGGGGTGCTTGTCGTGCCTGTACACACACGTGGTTTCCAGAACTGCGACACTGTGTTTGACAAGGTCTTTGCCGATGACGAGGGTCACGTAAGAGGGTTCCGGTATTTCAGCCAGTTTAAAAAATTCGGTGAGCTCTCACAGGTGTTGAAAGGAGAGATGCCTGGAAGAGAGCATGACAAAGAACGGATTCTCTCTTACAATATCGGTATTGGCATTCATGACTTATACTTTGCCTCAAAAATATTGGAGAATCAAAGAATGATATAAATCCTAGCACAGATTATGCCCACTGAAAGTCTGAGGAACAAAGCCCTGAAAGCAGTTATCTGGAACGCCTGTCAGAAATACGGTGGGCTGATCATTGCTTTCTGCGCGAATATTATATTGGCAAGAAAACTTTCTGCAGATGACTATGGTCTGATAGGTTTGCTTACTGTTTTTATTTCCATTGCAAATTCCATTACAGAATCCGGATTCTCTTCAGCCTTGATTCAAAAGAAAAATGTAACTCAGACGGATTACTGTACGGTCTTCTTGTGGAATATAGGGGTGTCATTCCTATTATATGCACTATTGTTCATATTTGCACCGCAACTTGGAATATATTTTAATAATCCCTTATTGGGCTCTGTCCTACGGGCTCAAGGAGTAATCATCATTATCAATGGACTGTGTACAATACAGACTACGCGTCTGACCAAGGATCTTGATTTCAAAGCATTGGCCATTAGAAACCTGGTGGCTACTTGCATGGGGTCGCTGACCGGAGTTGCGTTGGTATTGCTCGATTACGGTGTCTGGGCACTTGTTTGGCAGGCTGTCGTAAATTCCATAGTGGGATGTATTCTGCTATGGTACGTGTCGAAATGGCGTCCTGAATGGATTTTCAACAAGTCTTCTTTCAAGGGAATGCTGAAATTCGGATCATATATTTTTTTGTCAGGTATCTGTAATACGATCTATATCAACATTCAGTCGTTTATTATCGGCAAGGTTTTCTCAGTTAAAGATTTAGGCTACTATTCCCAAGCAAAACGTCTTGAGCAGGTCCCGGTAGAAGGGACCTCCGCAGTCTTATCCCAGGTCTTGTTCCCCATTTATTCCTCCATAGCAGAAGACAGGAATCGACATATTCAAGCTGTAAGGAAAAATATTAAGATTATCACCTATATCACTTTCCCTATGATGATGCTCCTGATAGTAATAGCTCATCCTTTGATTGTAGGTCTATTTACGGAGAAGTGGGAGCCGTCGGTTCCGATGTTCCAGATTATATGTATTGTCGGGATGTTCAGTCCTGTAAATGTTGCAAACACTGAAATCTTTCGATCCATAGGTGCGGGGCTAATTTATTTTAATCTCCAAACCACAAAACGTGTAGTTGGGTTGATTTTCATTTTGGCTTCAGTGCCATTTGGATTATATGCCATGTTGTGGACCATAGCAGCAATGAGTATTGTAACTTATATGATGAATCTATACTGCACTAATAAGTATTTTGGATATTCATATTCAAAACAGTTGAAGGACATTATTCCCAATCTGATACTATCTGTCGCGGTTGGAGTGGTAGTCGCGTTATCTCTCCATTTTATCAACATAGAGTCAAATATTTTAAATATAATTTTTGGATCCACCCTTTATTTATGCATGTATATGGGCATTTCAATGGCATGTCATATGGCTGCTCCAAAACTTATACTTTCTTTCAGGAAACGTTAATAAAATGATTTTTAAAGAAGCGATCAAAAATTCATTGAGTAACTATCTTCTTAATCGTTACTCTCATAGAGGTTTGGCAGACGACCATAAGATGCTTACCTCATATCCTAGAACAGCCCTTACCAAGGAAGAGAAAGAGCAAGTATGTAATCTATGGGGACAAATACATCCCCATCCTGAAATGGGGCTGCGGTATTACGAAATACAAAAGGCGGTAGATGTCTTTGACGAAAGACTGGTTGCTGGAAGTGTATACTATCCCTTAATTTTGCGTTCATTGAATCCTAAAGAGTACTACAAGACGCTTATTCATAAAAGTCTTTTCAGGCATATACTATCAGATTTACCTCAGCCTATCACGCTGGCAAGCAGCACAAATCGCAGCATTCTTGACATAGAAAACAAGCCCATATCCAAGCAAGCTCTTATAGATTTTCTCTTAAATTATAAAAAAGATTATATCATAAAGAAATCGGTAGAGACAAGTGGAGGTCGAGGAGTTCAATTTATAAAGAATAGTGATAGAACAAATCTTAATGCCATAATAGAAAGTTTTGGAGATAATTTTGTTATACAAGAAATTATCTCTGGATCAAAAGATTTGGAAAAATTCAACCCATCATCACTGAATACTTTACGGATTTCAACCCTCATGTTAAACGGAGAAGTTTCACTCTGTGCTTGTGTTTTTAGGGTAGGAGCGAAAGGACAAATTCTAGATAATCTCCAACAGGGTGGTTTAATGATTGGAATAGATACAGAAACCGGAAGATTGAAAAAAAATGGATTGGCTATCGATGGAACTAAGGAAACAGAAAGAAATGGTTTCATTTTTGAAGGGTTCCAGATACCTAATTTTGACAAAGTGATAGACGCAGCCTTTGAAGGACACCGTCGTATAGCTCCATGTGCGCTTGCGTCATGGGATTTTGCTTTAGATATTAATAATACTCCAAGATTTATTGAGGTAAATTTATATTGGCCTGGCATTCGTGTGCAACAATTAGCTGGCGGTCCCATATTCCAAAACAGGACTCAAGAAGTCATTGATTTCGTAAAAGATAAAAAAATTAAAAACCGATTCTTTTTCATTGAAAAAATATAAATACCTGTATAATGGCAGAAAGAACATTTTGACAAATGTATTTTTTCCTCTATAAATATAAAACGTATTTTGATCGGCTCGAAAATTTAGGTGTAACTTTGTGGTAATAAACCATTATCCTTAGTTCAAATACTATACAAAATTATGCGAAAAGTAGAAAAAATAAGGAAACCTTTCTTTTTGACAGCAAGAATTTTATATAGATATTTCTATGCAAGACCAATAGAGATAATTCGGCTGACAATGAACCTAAACCGTTGGTGTTCGCATAAAAGCTATTATCCTGAACTTAAACCAAAATCGAAGTTACGAATATACTTTGATCAAATCTTACAAGTATATAAATTTGGATATCCTAACGAATACTATTTCTCGTATGGTTTTGATGTGAAATCCTCCAAGCAAATGGACGAGTATTTCCATTATGGACCGTTTATGCAACTCCGTGATAAATACAATTTATCTCAGCATGGCTCCACATGTATTCTTAGAAACAAGTTTTTCTTCGGAATGTTTTGTGATTATTTAGGCATAAAATCTGGAGAAATACTTGGATTGTTAAGCGACAATAGAGTTTTCCAGCCATCTACAAAACAGTCTATTGTACTTGATGATTTTTGCAAATCAAATAATGGCGAATTCTTCGTCAAGAAGATTGACGGTGAGTGTGGAAAAGGGATATTTAAATTGCTACTGAAAGATGGGAATATATATTTGGATGGCAAAAATAGCGATGTTTCAGAAATAGACAATCTTTGCGAAAGAAGTACATACATTATTCAGAGGACTGTTGTGCAACATCCAGATATGGCTAAACTCCATCCTCAGTCGTTAAACACCATGCGCTTGGTAACGATAAAAAATATAAATACAGGTCAGATAAGCATTTTACCTTCCATACTTCGCATCGGTACGGGATCATCTTATGTTGATAATACTTCTCAGGGTGGAGTCGCGGTCGGAATAGATTTTTCTACAGGCAACCTTAAGACTCACGGATTTTTAAAGCCTCAATTTGGAGGAAGAGTTGATCGACATCCTGATTCCAACATCAAATTTGATGAATTTCAAATTCCATTCTTAAATCAAGCCATTGAACAAGCAAAATTTCTCCACTCTAAATTGCCGGACATTCACTCAATAGGGTGGGATATCGCAATTTCTCCAGAAGGTCCGGTTTTTATTGAAGGAAATGATAACTGGGAAATTAATGGACCTCAAATCTGCAACGGAGGATTAAAAAAACAATTCTTAGAATGTTTAGCTCTTTTCTAAATATTTATACAGAAAAATAAGCAATACATTCTTATGATTAAAAAAGGAATGAAAGTTAATGTTAGATGTCTTAATAATTCAATCTCATAAAACAAGCGAGTGAAAATCGATAGTAAGCACTATGATAGACAAAGAACAACAAGCGGAATTAAGAGCAAAATTCAATCCAGATGGTTCTGATTTGCGAAAGATGCAACTCAGGATGCTGGAGATGCTTAAGTATATTGATAAAATATGCCGTGAAAATGATATAAAATATTGGCTTTCATCTGGGACTTGTTTAGGTGCCATAAGACATGGTGGATTCATTCCTTGGGATGATGATGTAGATATTGAAATGTGTAAAAAAGACTACAAAAAACTGATTGATATTCTTAAGAAACAAAATAACGATTATAAACTACAAGACCATTCACAAGATAATGAATATCTAGCGCCTTATGCTAAGTTACGTGATACTAAATCCTATTTAAAAGAGAGCAATACAAATGATATTCATTATAAATATCGTGGAATATATATAGATATTTTTTGTATTGAACCATCATCTTCATTATGGATATTTAAATTAACATCAATCATACAATATAGATTTATATATAGTTTGGCTAAGATTAAAAATAATGTTTTGAGAAAAGTGTTAATATTCTTATTATTTCCATCAATTACTAAAATAATATATCCATTTTTTTCTTTGTTATCTAAATATAATAGTAATAAATGGTTTAGGCATATTCCCGGAAGCGGATTCTTTAAAAGAAGACACAGACAAGATTTTGATATAATACTTAAAGTTCCTTTTGAAGATACTTTTTTACCAGTTCCAAAAGAATCTGATAGTTATTTAAAACGTTTATATGGAGAGTCATATATGTGTTTGCCACCTCTTGATTCTATAAAACCACACATTTCAAAGATAATGTTTTTTGAATGATATACTTGATTGGTAATTATACTATTATCTAAGTCGCCCAAGTTATACCTATTATCCATCAATATAGTAGTGCTTTCCAATTAAGTCTTTGGTATGGTTGAGAGATACAGATAATATTTTATATGTTACACTAAGAATAAACGATGATTTTAGCATTTTTATTTATTTGCGGAATCACTTATTTCAAAGGAAAAACACTAAATCCAATAAGAAGAAATCTGATATTATTATTTCTCTTATTATACTTAATAATCTCATTTCTTGATATGCTATGGCTATTTAGTGTAGAGGAACGCCCATTGCATCCAAGTGATCCAACAGAATATTATGAAAAAGTGAAAGATCTAAACTTTACTCAGGTCTTAGATCTTGAGAGTAGTAATTCATTCTATTTTATTGTTAATTGGTTTCTTAATTTATTTTGGGATAATCCTTATTGGATTAGCATATGGGTTAAAATTGATAACTGTTTATTAGCAGTTTTTATATATCTCCTTTTAACTCATAATAGGCACAACGTAACAAAATGGGATTATATTTTAATGCTTAATCCTTATATGATATTGACCATTAATAGAAATGTCAGAGATCTATACATCATTCTATTTGTGTTAGTTATTCTTATCGGTCTTCATACAATAAAAAACTTAAGGTTGCCAAAAATTTGTGTTTTATGTGCAATATTTTCTTTGTCCATTACGAGAATAATATTATTTGCACCAATTTTAGCAGTATGGTTATTTCAGAAGTGGAACACTCTTAGTAAGAAGATGCGCTACTTTGGAGTGTTAATAGTCGTTGTTGCTATCTTTTGCGCCTTTACCTTCATAATGAAGACTATGGTAAATCAGATGGTTAGTAGTATGGATTTTGGTGGTGAAAATATTGAAGAATTGATGCCTTTAATTTCCGGCAATTATTCATTAGGATCTTTTGTCGCTTTATTTAAAAGATTATTAATCGCAACCTTTGTTTTCGTTTTCACTCCAAATCCAATTAATTTTTTTAATAGTTGGATGACAACTATGAATGACATTGGCGGAAGTAATATATATACAGGTATTGATAATTTCATAATTCTCATAGGAAGTTTATATTATTATATTTTTATTGTCCCCTATATTTTTTATTGCATTTTTCGTATCAGGACTATTAACAAATCATTAATTCTATTCACAGTTATCTTTTCAATATTATATATTATAAGTTATTTAGGTCAAACTGATATAAGGAATCACAATACTGCAATTTTCTTTTTTATAGTAAGTCTAATGAATTCCCACTCAGCGATAAAACTAAAGACAAAAGATTATCTTTTGTCTTTAGGGGCTTGTTTTGGTCTAAGTATAATATAAAACATTAAAAAACATGAAAAAAATAATGCTTGTATTTGGTACTCGTCCAGAGGCAATTAAGATGGCACCTTTGGTAAAAGAGTTTCAAAAGTATCCAATGTATTTCAAGACCATAGTTTGTGTGACAGGTCAGCATCGGGAAATGCTAGATCAAGTCTTACAAATATTTGAGATTACCCCTGACTATGATCTTAATATAATGAAGCATGGACAAGATTTGTATGATGTGACCGCACGAGTACTCATAGGAATGCGTGAAGTTCTGCTAGAAACAAAGCCAGATGTTGTGCTCGTTCATGGAGATACAACTACCTCGACAGCGGCTGCATTAGCAGCATTTTATCAGCAGATTCCAGTTGGTCACGTTGAGGCAGGTCTTCGTACTCATAATATTTATTCTCCATGGCCTGAGGAAATGAATCGTCAGATAACAGGAAGAATCGCTGAATATGATTTTGCACCTACACCTTTAAGCAGAGAAAATCTGATCAAAGAGAATGTGGATAAAGAAAAAATTACTGTCACAGGTAATACTGTTATTGATGCTCTTTATATGGTTGTAGATAAAATTAAGAACAATCCAGAACTTAGTATGGAACTCAAAAATGTTCTTAAGTCTGCCGGATACGATGTAGAGAGGTTGTCTAATGGTAAAAAACTTGTGCTTATTACTGGGCATCGACGTGAAAACTTTGGAGATGGTTTTATTTCCATATGCAATGCTATAAAAGCTCTTACGGATAAGTATCCGGGGGTTGACTTCGTATACCCAATGCATCTTAATCCTAATGTTCGAAAGCCCATTCATAAAGTGTTTGGTGAAGATCTTAAGGGGCTTGGAAACATGTTCTTTATCGAACCGCTCGAATATCTCTCTTTTGTATATTTGATGGAGAAATCTAATGTTGTGCTCACTGATAGCGGTGGTATTCAGGAAGAGGCGCCAGGGCTTGGTAAACCAGTACTTGTAATGCGTGATACAACAGAAAGACCGGAAGCACTAACTGCCGGAACAGTGAAACTTGTCGGAACGAATTATGATAATATAATCAACGAAGTGTCACATCTTCTTGATGATGAAAAATATTATAATACTATGTCACAAGCCATCAATCCATATGGAGACGGGAAAGCTTGTGAAAGAATAATTTCTCGCTTTACTTGATTATGGCAAACATTTTATTTATAGCTCCAAGTTCTTATCCTCTTAATGGCCCTGAGGCATATGTAAATGCTAAAGTAGTAAAAATTTTATCGGAAGCTGGCCATATTATTGATATAGTGAGTTTAAAATCAGAAAGACGGGATCGACATTATCCTCCAGAATCAAATAATTTTTATTTCCAAAAAGCAAACTCCATTAATGTTGTAAAAGTAAATACTGGTAAAAATATTTCAACTGTTTTAAATCATATTGGGTGTTTTCTTAAGACAGGATTCGTTTATAAGGGTAGCGATTGGGCTTTCAAAGCTATAAAAAAGTGCGAAGAATTAGTCAGGAAAAATGACTATGAGTTCATATATACATACGACTATCCTTCTGAAATAGTAGGTTTATATCTAACTAAGAAGTATAAAATAAAATGGGTAGCAACATGGAATGATCCTTACATAATGCAAAAATATCCAAAGCCATATGGTAATGGAATAAATGCAAACATTCCAGCAAATAGATTAAAACTAATTAAAGAGATAGGAAAATGGACTTATAAAAACATTTTTCCTAATGAAAGATTAAGAGATTATATGTTGAGGTACATGGATACAATGAATCCAGATTCTTGTATAATCTCTCCACATATTGTATTAGAAGATTATGTCACTAATAATAAGCATAAATCTAAGATTTTAAGGATGGTTCATTCGGGCTCAATAGGTAAAGAACGAGATCCTAGAAATTTTTTCATTGCTTTGCATAATATATTAAAAAAGAACCCAGATTATAAAATAGAGGTCACGTTCTTAGGAATAAATGATAGAGGGAAACCCGAATACATTGAAAACTTAATTCGAGAGTTAGATCTTGAGAATGTAATCAAGTTCCATCCGCCAATTCCTTATTCTCAAAGTCTAGAGTTTATTAGAGATTATGATATTTGTTTAATCATTGAAGCACAATGTGAGGAAGGAATCTTTTTGCCCAGTAAGGTTGCTGATTACCTTCAAGCGTTAAAATCAATATTCTCATTAAGCCCTAATACTGGAGTCTTGAATGACTTGTGGAATAACAAGCTAATTCCATATTTTGGAGATATAGCCTCTGTACAGTCAATAGAAAATGAAATAGAGGTTATAATATCGGATTATAATAATCAATCACTAAAATTTGAATCAAAAGCGATAAGTTACTTTGGAAATAAAAGAGTTTGTCAAATCCACACAGATTTATTATCAAAATGAACTGAAAATAATCTTAATATTTTTTAATTTGTTATCTATGCAATCATTTCTCTCAAGTTATTAATTAAGAATTTGAGCATATGATTTATGTATTGAAAAATTGTTATAAATTTCTCAAACCTTCTATTAGTAACTATGCAGTCATGTAAATCTGTTTATTTAACCGGCATAAAACCGAATGTTCTTTAGGTTTGAAATTACCCAAATAGAATTAAGATTTTAAGTTATATATGAAATCTTTAATGAGTGCGATTATTGAGAAGATCTCCGGGATAAAATTGGATTCGTCTGTTCCTTTAGGATACTTATACAGGTTTATAGTAGATAAAATTATTGACAGATTGTATGGCTCCATTCGTTTACAAACATTTAAACCCGTCTACATATCTCCGAGAGTTACAATTAAAGGTAGAAGATTCATAAAATTTGGTAATAATTTATTTATATCAAAAGGGTGTCATATAGATGCTCTGGGTTCTGAAGGTATAAAATTAGGAGATAGGGTGTCTTTTGGACTGAATACAACAATGATTGTTACTGGATCTTTACGACAAATAGGGAGAGGTATTATTATAGGAAATAATGTAGGTTTAGGTTCTCATGGTTATTATGGAGGGGCTGGGCGAGTAGAGATTGGAGACGATACCATCTTCGGTAATTATGTTAGTGTTCATCCTGAAAATCATAATTATGATAGCTTAGAGACGCCTATAAGATTACAAGGAGTTAACCATAAAGGGATAACGATTGGTAAAGGATGTTGGATTGGAGCTAAAGCAACAATTCTTGATGGTGCAGATATTGGAGACGGGTGCATTGTTGCTGCAGGTGCAGTTGTTAGAGGAAAAATTCCTCCAAATTCTATAATTGGTGGTGTGCCTGCCAAGATAATTAAAATGCGAACTTAAGGAAATTCTTTTATGAATATTCTCCATTACACTATTGGTCTTCCTCCTTATAGACATGGAGGAAGTATTCAGTATGCAAATGATCTGATACAAGAACAAAGTAAAAATAATAATGTGTTTGCTTTGACTTGCGGAGATACTTTATTTAAACCATCAAAAGTAATTATCAAATTTAAATATCAAAAAGACAATATAAAAGTATATTCATTAGAGAATCCAATAACACCCACATTGATTTATGGAACATCAAACCCTAAATCTCAACATAAATCACTAAAAATTGATTATAACAACATAAAGAGATTTATAGAAGACAATAATATTGAAGTATTACATATGCATACCCTAATGGGTATGCATCAAGATATTATCAAATATATAAAGCATTTAGGTGTGAAAATATTCTATACAACACACGATTTCCACGGTATATGTCCTCACTATAACTTACTTGATTATGAGGGCAACTTATGTCATTCTGTATCTTCTATTAGGTGTGCCATATGTAATTTGCAAGAACCGTCTGAAATATTTCTTAAATTAGTAAATTCTTCTTTATTTCAAAAACTTAAATCAAGGGGAATTCTTAATACATTCATAAAATCAAAACCTCACTTTATACACCAGAAAGAAATTTGCCTATCCTCCAAAGATTATGAAAAAGCTCAAAAAAAGTCTGAAGAGTACGATGACTTAATTGAATATTACAAAGAATATCTAAGTCTTTTTGATAAAATACACTTCAATAGTCAGCAGACTAAAGACATAATAACATCTTTTATCCCATCTGCGAAAGGTGAAGTTGTTAATGTAATAACAAGTGGGATAAAGGATAAAAGAAGATTAGTATCCCCCTCTCAAACAATTGCACTTGGGTTTATAGGTAGCCTAAATGACTACAAGGGTTTTCCAATTCTTAAACGCGCAATAGTAGAATTAAAAAATGAAAATATCAATAATTTATTTATAAAAGTGTATGGAAATGATAAAGTGGGTATAGACGAAGAATGTAACAATATTGAGTATTACCCCTCCTATAAATACGATGAGCTTTCAGATATTTTATATAATTTAGATGGAGTAATAGTTCCCTCTAAGTGGTACGAAACTTTTAGTCTTGTTACCCTTGAATCTCTCGCTCACGGTCGTCCGGTATTTGTATCTGATCACGTGGGAGCTAAAGATATCGTAGCGCAATACTACCCTAAAGGTATTTTTTCTACCCCAGAACAATTAAAAACACTTCTACGGCAAATTTCATCTGATACTTCAATTCTTACAGAATACTCCCATTTGATACTTGAGAATCCGTGGCCATTCAGCATTAAAAATCATGTCTCCGATATGTTAAAATTTTACAAAATAGATAATCATGAATGATCAAACTCTAATTTCAAAACCTCCATATAACTTAAAAAGAATATTCAGTAAGATTTGTATGGTAGTTTCTACATTTCCTCTTTTACCTCCATATTTTCGTTTCAAATTTTTACAATGGGGCGGAGTAAGATTTAGAGGAAGGTGTTATATCGGTGGCAATGTGGAATTTGATGGTATTTATCCAAATCTTATACAAATTGGTCAAGGATGTATTATAACAACAGGTACACACATATTATCACATTTTTTTAACACGTCTGATCGACGATTCTATGCCGGAAAAATTAAAATTGGGAATCGTGTATTTATTGGCATGAACACTTTAATTGTAAATTCTGTGACAATTGGAGATGATTCAGTGATTGCTGCAGGTAGCGTAATAACAAAAGACATTCCAGCTAAGGAAGTCTGGGGAGGAAATCCAGCCAAATTTATAAAGAAATTATCATAAACATATGAAAGTCGCAATAATTGGCACAGTTGGAGTACCAGCTAAATACGGTGGTTTTGAGACTTTGGTTGAGCAGTTGGTTAAACACAATTCTTCGGATGAAATTCAGTATGCCGTATACTGCAGTAAAAAGTCGTATGATGATGAGCGATGGGTATACAATGGTGCAAAGACCGAGTATGTAAACCTTAATGCCAATGGAATGCAAAGTGTGCTTTATGATATAATATCTCTTATCAAAGCTTCTCGTAAAAGTAATGCCGTGCTTATTCTTGGAGTTTCAGGATGCTCTTTCCTTCCTGTCTTTAGGTTGTTTTCTAAAAAGAAACTTATCATAAATATAGATGGACTTGAACACCGTCGAGATAAATGGAATAAATGGGCAAAAAGATTCCTTAAATTTTCAGAAAAAAAAGCCGTAAAGTATGGTGATATAATCATTTCTGACAATAAAGGTATTGCCGATTACGTAAATGATGAATATGGCGTCAATTCAGAACTTATCGCTTATGGAGGAGATCAAGTTCTCCAGAATCTGAACCAAGATGAGTGTGATGATATCTTGTCGAGCTACGGATTGAGATCAAAGGATTATTCCCTCGGCATTTGTCGCATAGAACCGGAAAATAATGTTCATGTTGTTCTTGAAGCATACAGCAAGATGCCCGATAAAAAATTAGTATTTATCGGCAATTGGCAGAAAAGTCAATATGGAAAGGACTTGATAAAGCAGTATTCAAAACATCATAACATCAAGTTGCTTCCGGCTCAATATGATTTAAAAGTTTTGCATGCATTGCGAACCAACTGTAGCTTTTACCTCCACGGTCATAGTGCAGGTGGAACCAACCCTTCACTTGTGGAGGCAATGTTCTTTGGCGTCCCAATCATCGCTTTTGACTGCGTGTATAATAGGGAATCTACAGAACATAAGGCCAATTACTTCAAGTCTGCCGATGCACTTATTTCTATTATTTCGTCTGATAAGATCAACTTTGAAAAGAACGGAGAAGATATGAGCGAGATTGCAGACAGACGTTACCGTTGGTCTACCATAGCACGCCAATACGAGGCTTTATACTCCAAATAGTATTATTGCTTATTCCCAATACACTGATCATATTCCTTATATTTGTATTTCCCACTCTCAACAAAATCCCATGAAAGGTATCGTCTTAGCCGGCGGATCCGGCACTCGTCTCTACCCAATTACGAAGGGTGTTTCTAAGCAACTGCTCCCTATATTTGATAAGCCGATGGTATATTATCCCATATCCGCCCTTATGCTTGCCGGGATAAGGGATATACTTATCATCTCAACGCCTCAGGATCTTCCCGGATTCAAGCGGCTTCTCGGTGATGGCTCTGACTATGGCATAAACCTCTCATATGCTGAACAGCCCTCCCCCGACGGGCTCGCACAAGCCTTCATAATCGGGAAGGAGTTCATTGGCAATGATTCGGCTTGCCTTGTGCTTGGCGACAATATCTTCCATGGCGCACGCTTCTCTGAAGTACTTAAGGAGGCAGTCAAGACTGCTGAGCATGAGAATAAAGCTACTGTCTTCGGTTACTGGGTCAATGATCCGCAAAGATACGGCGTAGCCGAATTCGACAAGGATGGTAACTGCCTTTCAATAGAAGAGAAACCGGAGCATCCAAAGAGCAATTATGCAGTGGTAGGTCTTTACTTCTATCCCAACAAAGTGGTCGAAGTAGCCCACAGCATCAAGCCATCAGCAAGAGGTGAGCTTGAGATAACGACTGTAAATCAGGAATTCCTGAAGGATGGAGAGCTCAAAGTCCAGACCCTCCCAAGAGGTTTCGCGTGGCTCGATACCGGTACCCATGATTCCTTGTCGGAGGCAAGTATCTACGTCGAAGTCCTCGAAAAACGCCAGGGCCTAAAGATAGCTTGTCTCGAAGGTATTGCTTACATGAATGGCTGGATCTCCGCTGACAAGCTCCGCAATTTAGCGAAGCCTATGCTCAAGAACCAGTATGGACAGTATTTAATGAAGATAGCTGATGAGCCGTCAATTCAAAGTTTTGATTGAAGATGCGGCACAAGTGCCGCAAGCGGAAAACAAATCGACACACGCCAGTTTCGTAAGACTAAAGTCTGAAAATTAATTATGAATATTATCAAAACAGATATAGAGGGAGTTGTAATAATTGAGCCACGCATCTTCAAAGATGCAAGAGGCTACTTTTTCGAAAGCTATAACAAGCAAGTCTTTGACGAAGAAGTCGCCAAGGTAGATTTCTTACAGGACAACGAGTCCTGTTCCACTTATGGCGTCATGCGCGGACTCCACTTCCAACGCCCTCCCTTCGCTCAGGCAAAGCTCGTACGTTGCGTCAAAGGCTCTGTCCTTGACGTTGCCGTTGACATCCGCAAAGGTTCTCCAACCTATGGTCAGCATGTAGCGGTCGAACTCTCTGAGGATAACCATCGCCAATTCTTCATTCCAAGAGGTTTTGCACATGGCTTTGCAGTTCTGAGCGATATAGCCATCTTCCAATACAAATGCGATAACTACTACCATCCCGAAGCCGATGGTGGCATCTCCATTCTCGATGCAAGCCTCGGCATAAATTGGAAGATTGATTCTTCACAGGCAATTCTTTCTGAAAAAGATCTTAAACATCCTCTATTGAAGGATTTTGACTCGCCATTTGAATTCCGAATGCCCATCAAAGATTATTGACATCTCCGAATAATAAGCTTATCTAATGTTGGTAGAATATATAATTATTGCTTTTATCGCCGCCGGTCTGGCGGCGATTGCTGTTTTTAAGTTTCGGTCTAAACGTGAATAGATGGCTCTGCTATGGTAAAGAAGATGTCCGAAACAGCCTTGAAAATTGTTAAATGGATAGGAATTTGTTCTTGACTAAGTATTTTCATTAAAATAACAATCATTACCACTAACAAATAATTTGAATATGGATTTTATAGATTACTATATCAATAAACCGGGAAGATTGATTACTTTTGCCTTAGAAAGGGATATGAAATTCTATAATGTGCTTACTATTATAGAAGCATACCCCGAAGGTATGCCTGTTGATCGTCAATTTGCTCCCAACATCAATGCCCATGCCTTTTGCGCCAGAACCAAAGCTCCAGGGAAAAAGGATAAGGTTTATCTTGGTATCGAAGAAATCATTGTATCTAAGAATCTGTTGACTGATCCGCAGAATCACAGTGTATTTAATGGTGTCAACATATATAATTTAACTCAGGATTTCCAATCCTTTTATACGGATTGGATCCAATTGCCTGACAGTTCTTCTGAAATTGCTTCGTTGCTTCCTTCGAGAATGACTTCCGTCAAGGCACACATCTGGAAACCGACAGAGATTCCCAAAGATGAGATGGAAATTCTTATGAATGCGAAGATTTCCTCTCAATTGCGTGAGCTTTCACAAGGTAATCTCGGCTATGATATAACTAAATACCATAGCTTATATGGAAGTTACATTACGGCATGCTACACTCCTATATATAGAAATCTTAGATTCAAAGCCAACTCCGACAAAACCGGACTTTACTGCCGTATAGATTACCGAACAGCAGATCATCCCATACTTAAGTTTAAAATCCAAACGCATACGCGTGAAAATACTCCGTTGGAGACAAAGAATTTTGAATCCTCAGGTGAGTTCCTTAATCTGTTTAAATTCGACCATTCGTTCCATCATATAGATATTTCGGTAACTGATGACTTCGATAACACAATAGATCATTATGAATCAATGAATTTCATAAGTTCAATTCATTTTACACCCAGTATCAAGACAAAGGATGTGAAGTATATTGATGAAAACGGTAATTCTAAGATAGTGGAGAAATTTGTAGAAGATTCAACTACTATTATTGGTAAAGAAGAGACTATAGCTTCTCTCTTCAACTCATCGCCTGAGTTCACGTACGAACAGTTTGAGAAATCGCTTGATTTCATTTTCTTCGACGGTGACAAGAATGACATTGACAAGAATGTGAAGAGAGCCAAGGAATGCATATTGAAAATATTGAACGGTGCTCACAAGACCTGCTACATCTGCGATATTTTTTTCAGTGCAGCAACCTTTACGACTTTTCTTCTTGATCTCATAAACCTCAATACCAATGTCAGAATCATCTCAAGCAAAGAAAATCTCAATAAAGATGATCAGAAAAAGCTGCACGACTTAATCAAAAAGTCTAATGAAGAAGTGGGGCACAATATAGAATGCCGCCTGCTGAGGGGAGATAAGGCTGCTCTTCACGACCGCATCATTGTGGCGGATGATAACGTCTGGATGATAGGTTGCTCTCTTGATGAATTCGGAGTGAGAGCAACTTCCCTCATCCGAGTGCCTGCCAAATACGCACCCAAGATAATCTCAGGGGTAGAGAAATGGTGGAATGATGATAACTTTACGGAGAAACTGGCATGAACACGTCTAATAAGATTCAGCTTCCAAACACATCAAAAAAGGTAAGCGGAGACCCAACTATAAAAACTGGAACAAACTATACAATTTTCGATCCTTCAGCCAGACCAGATAAATTCTTCAAACCTTCACTCATTGGAGCAAAGCTGCTAAAAGGACGAAAGAAAATTATTATTTGGGATCCTCATTTCTCACCCGATAAGGATCATGAATTCTTTTCGTTTGTGGATCAGGAAGATGCCCATATAGAAATTCTTACCACATTCAATAATAATAATGGTATATGCAAAAGTCAAGTTGAGACTTTAGCAGATAACATTTGCGAGGTGTTGAATAAAAATATAGAGACCTATACTCTCCTCATGCAGGGGATTAAGTATGATGAAATGACGGATCTACGTTCCTATAGAATATTCCTCTGGCATGATAGGTTCATGATCCTGGACGATGACTTCTATCTAATGGGAACTTCAATGTCAAGCCAGCTAACAGGCAACAAACTTTTTGGTATTTATAAGGTTGAGGATCCAACTGATAAGGATATAATTGGAGAATTGTATCAAAAGTACAGTCAGTTTTCCCAAAATAAAAAAAATGGCTTTACCCTAAAAAGAGAATAATATGATTTCTACAGAATACATTAAGAACCTCTATTTCACTTGCTCCGACTATTTTCTATCGAAATTCCTAAATACACTGAAATATATAGAAAATCTATTTGATAATGACTATGAGCACGGCAGTGACACCATTAAAGGTATTGATTCTCTTGCAAACGATATATGTACTGGAAAAATATCCCCGAAAACTATTACTCATGAATATGTGGGAAACTTCTTTTCTGAGGAAGACTACATGAAGCAGGAATGCATATACTCAGCTATCTTCTATAGGGCAGGCAAGATTATGTCTTCCTGCCCCAACCGGCTCACACTTGAAAAGATCGGACGACTCTACGAAAAGATGCAATCCCCTTTCTTCTGGGGATTTGAATTGCTGAAAGAAGACATCGGTTCTCTCCTTGATGAACTTGAAACTAAATTTAATGATATCATACTGGAAAAATCCAGAACAATGTCGTATTCAAACGCTTCATTTAAAGAGGAATTGATGGCCCTCGGGAAGCTTACACCAGAGGAATCTCTCGATAAGATAAACATGTATAATGATGGGGAATATGTGACATTGCCTTCATGCGTGCATGGCATAGCATATATATGCAAACTCTATGACTACTCGGATGAATGGTTAAGACTTTATGATATACTGAGACTGTTCCCCCTCAAGGGTGCATTGCTATATGGGCTTGCTACTCCGGAAGGCTGCCTGAGGGTTGCCGAAAGACAGTCTGGAAAGAATTCGGACAAGATCGACATGACCCTGCTTCAGAACATTTTCTTTCTGAAATCGTGCGACTGTATGGAGAATCTTTCAAGGAATTCAGAAAGCCGACATCTGACAGAGAAGCAGAGACAGAAGTCTCAAGATCTGATGAATGACTTTCAAGTCCAGCAACGTGGAGTAGCAGAAAAATTCATCGATTTTTGCTGGAACACTCTCGGAATCGAAAAGACTGTAACATGGATTGTCGACCTCTATAAAAGATATAATGAAGAGAATAGGTTTACCCATTTTCAATGTCTCACGGCCAACCTCCTCAATTCTATTCTGAAGGGTAAGATAGAGAATATTGATCCTAAATTACTGTCGTCGTCAAATTACGAGAATCTACTTTTCTATCTTTCCTCTTTGGATAAAAAAAACACAGAGATTGACGGCAGTTTGATAGCCTCATTGATGAAAGTGACGTATTCTGGCTTTTTCCAGATGCCTGAGACCAATGAAGAAGGATTTGAGAAGTTAAGGGGAGTATACACGCATCTTAGTGGAGACAGCAAAGAGACCTGGGCTAAGGTGTGCACATTCCGACACGCAACCGAAGGCTTTAAGGTGGATGATGATGACAGATATCATACTGTCAACGGAGATGTTTTCTGGCTATCTGTGCTATTACTGCAGCTTGAATCGACAGCAGATAAAGAAAATCTACGATTTCTTGCAGAGCTTGCACTTGAATCGGCATCCAACTCATTGGATAGGGGAAATTTCTTCATCTCGCTCTATATTGCGGAATTGATAGTCTCCCAGGTAATACCTGAATACAAGGATTGGTTTGAGCTAAAACTTATAAATGAATACTGTGATCTTGTAGAGGTGTTGAGAATCATATCCGGTAACAATGGAGCCTTCTCAGACAAAGTCAAAGCAGCTTTAAAGAGAAGAGTTGACAGAGAATGGAAGCTTGAAAAAGAGATCAAAGGAAGCTACAATAAGGAGATGCTGGAATTTCTTGATGAATTCCTTCATCGCTCACATATTATTTGACTAATCCTACGTAACATAGGATTATGAATGATGTTAAATTGGATTTATCGCCGCCGGTTTGGCGGCGATTGCTGTTTTAACGTGGAAAAGGGGGAGATTTTGACTTATTTTTTGGGACAGATTATTAAAAGGAATGGGGGTTATTGGCGAGGGGATGCTTTAGATTGGGGCTTGAATGGAAAGGAATATGGGACGTAATTTATCAAATATCCCGGATGTTCAAGAGAAGGGGGGCGGAAGTAGGACCATCGTAAATGACAGTGCGTTGTGAAACATCGGGTATCAATTCTGACACATACTTCATATTAGTCATGAATTCGGGCTTGAACGTGCTACCTGCCTTGATCTCGTAGATATTCAGTCCGTCACGATTCCTTACCATTACGTCAACCTCCTTGCCTGAGCGCTCCCGATAGAAGTTGACATTAGGTAATCTTGCCTGATTATACTGATTCTTTATCAACTCTGAGACTGCCATATTCTCAAATATTGCTCCCCTTATAGTGCTTGATTGATACTGTTGTTCGCTTTCTATCCCGAGCAAGTAGCATAGAAGCCCCGTATCATAGAAATATACTTTGGGCATCTTGGTTAATTGCTTTGGAATATTCGCAAAGTATGGGTGCAGGGTAAAGGTGATATAGGAGGCATCAAGTATCGAAAGCCATTCGGTAATAGTTGGAGCTGAGACCCCAGCTTCCTTTGCTATCTGCGATGCGTTGAATTCGCTTCCAACACGTGCGGCCAGCAAGCGGACGAATGTGTCGAAACGCATAATGTTTTTTAGCTTCATCAGATCTCTCACGTCTCGTTCGACATATGTGGTATAATAATTGGGATAGAATATTTCTTCGGGAATTCCGTTTACGAGGATACCGGGGTATTGTCCGCGTGAGAGTAGCTTCCATGTGAGTACAGATTTTTCCTGTTCCGTCATTTCCTTCAACGAGAAAGGAAGAAGGGTAAACAGGGCAACTCTTCCGGCAAGAGACTGAGTCATACGATGCAGCAGACTGAAGTTTGAGCTTCCGGTAAGAATGAAACGTTTTTCCGAATCCTCGTCGACCCTTACCTGAATCATCGAAAGGAGTTCCGGTACATTCTGCACTTCATCAATAATAGCTCTATTTCCAAGAGAATCTATGAATCCGGTAGGATCTTCAATGGCTCTTCCTCGAATAGAAAAATCTTCAAGATTGACATATTTGAAATCAGGGAATAGATGACGGCAAAGAGATGTCTTGCCTGACTGGCGTGGTCCTGTTATAGTAGTGACAGGATAATATTTCTGTACATCAAGTATCTTATCGGATATTTCCCTTCTTACATATTTGGGCATACTTTAAAAATTTAAAAGTTCTACTTTTAATTTTGCAAAGTTAACAATTAGATCTTATATTTGCAATACTAAGCCATTAAATATTTCTGATTTCGTTGTCGGAGTGCAAGTAGATTATACAAAATTAGCGGCTGTACGCCGAAGGACGCACGCGGATTGTGCTCACTGCGTTCGCACCACAATTCGTTACTTTGGGGATTTATTGGGGAGGCTTGTGGTGAGGATTTAGAGTGGGGATTGGTAAAGACTGTGGATGTGGATGTAGGTTGAGACTTTTTGATTAAGTGGCAGGGATGAAGAGGCATGTTTCAAATCGGGCTGCTGTGACGCTAAGAGATGGCGGATTTGGGTGGAGGAGATGGGCATTTTGGGGGCATTGTCGAGGATGGTGACGTTTTGGGTGTTGTATGTTGGGTTTTGGGTTGATGGGATAATGGATTCGTTGGGGCGGGGATAGATGATGATACTGAATTCTTTGAGGATTTCGTCGGGATTCTTCCACTTGTCGAAGTCTGCCCAGTTGTCACCGCCTATGATAAGGCGGAAGTCATGGTCGGGATAGGATTTTTTTAGTTCGGTTAGAGTCTTATAGGTGTAGGATGGTATGGGAAGATGGAATTCAAAGTCGCTTACGCGGATGCCGGGAATGCCTTCGACGGCGAGCCGCGCCATCTCGAGGCGCTGCTCATTGGTGGCGACGTAACCTTGCGGCTTGAGTGGATTCAAGGGGGAAACCATCAGCCAGACTTCGTCTAAGTCGGTGTGGTCAAGGACGTATTTTGCCAAGTTTGCGTGGCCCTCGTGGATGGGGTCGAAAGAGCCACCGAAGATGCCGATATTCATCTAATATAATTAGGGATGGAGAATTTAAATTTTGTATGGATTTTTTGTGCTCATTTCGTTCGCACCACAATCCCTTCTTTTCGGATTCAGCTACTAGGATCGGGCTGATTGCTTCCTTAGTGCTTTTTCCTTTTTACGGAGTAGCCGAAGTGGCCGAGGAGGTCGCCGAGGGCGAAGTATTGGCCGTGGCTGTAGACGAGCATGCCGGCTTTCTCGAGCTCGAGTTTGCCGGTTTGTTCATTTATATAGCGGGAGTCGGCACGGACGTTGAGGACATCGGCTATGAACATGTCGTGGCTGCCGAGATGAGTCACATTCTTGACACGGCATTCGATGCTAAGGGGGGATTCTTCAATGGTAGGGGATTTTACCATCTCTCCGGGGATAGGATGCAAGCCGGTTTCTTTCCACTTGTCATAATCACGGCCTGATCGGACTCCAGCCCAATCGGTGGCTCGCGCCATGTCGACAGTGGTGAGGTTGAGGGTAAATTCCATATTCTTGATAAGGAGCGCATGAGAATGGCGCTCGGGGCGGACCGATATATAACACATAGCGGGGTCGGAACAAATTGTTCCAACCCACGCTACAGTTATCATGTTCCATTCTTCCGGCGTTGCGCCACAAGTGGCGAGTACGGCCGGAAGAGGATATATAATAGTCCCTGGTCTCCAGGAAAGCTTCATACGTTGAGGTCTTTTAGGACTTGGTCGATGTGGGCGTCGGCTTTCTTTACGACTTCCTCATATTGATCCTTATCTTTATAGTCTTCGCGGACTTCTACGTAGAACTTGATCTTCGGTTCTGTGCCTGAAGGACGGATGGAAACCTTGTCGCCTGCTTCTGTGAAGAACTGGAGCACGTTGCTTGTAGTCGGCATATCCATCTTTGTGAGCTCACCGGTCTTGAGGTTCTTGCAGTTGAGGTCGAGATAGTCTTTCACCAATACCACGTCGCTTCCGGCAATCTGCTTTGGAGGATTCTCGCGGAAATTCTTCATCATCGCAACGATCTCCTCTGCCCCACTCTTTCCGGGACGGACTACGCTTACGCCACGCTCGCGGCTGAAGCCGATCTCGAAGTAGATTTCCTTAAGAAGCTCGTAGAGGTCCATGCCCTTGTCAGCAGCCCAAGCTGCGATCTCGCACATGAGAGGCACTGCGGAGATGGAATCCTTGTCGCGTACGAATGTCTCAGCAAGGAAACCGTAGCTTTCTTCGCCGCCGCCGATGTAGCGACCTGTACCCTCTTGCTCACGCATTACGTTGGCAATCCACTTGAAGCCTGTGAACACGTCGAACATACGCACATTGTTCTTATCGGCAATACGCTTTACAGCTTCTGTAGAAACGATAGTCTTCACTACATACTCATTGCCTTTCATGAGACCAAGCTCATTATTGCGGGTCATAAGATAATAGAGGAAGATCATAAGGATCTGGTTGCCATTGACAAGCTGGTATTCGCCCTTGCCATCACGGACTACGAGACCTACACGGTCAGCGTCAGGATCGGAAGCAAGCACGAGGCTTGCACCTACTTCCTTAGCCTTAGCGATACCCATAGCCATAGCTTCAGGATTCTCGGGATTAGGAGAAACCACTGTCGGGAAATCGCCGGACTGAACATCCTGCTCAGGAACATGGATCACATTTTCGAAGCCCCACATCTTGAGGGAATCATACATAAGCATGGAGCCTGTGCCATGGATCGGGGTATAGACGATCTTCATGTCGGCGTGACGCTTGTCGGCTTCAGGCGACAGAGAAAGAGCGTGGATTTCCTTCAAGTAGGGTTCGTCGACATCCTTGCCGATGATCTGGATAAGATCTTTGTTTGGAGTGAACTTGATCTGATCTACTGAGGTGATCTTATTAACATATGCGATGGTCTCGACATCATGAGGGGCGATCATCTGGGCGCCATCACTCCAATAAGCCTTGTAGCCGTTGTATTCCTTGGGATTGTGGCTTGCAGTCACCATAACTCCGCTCTGGCATCCGAGGTGACGGATAGCGTAGCTTACTTCCGGAGTAGGACGGCAAGCGTCGAAAAGATATACCTTGATACCGTTGGCAGAGAAAATGTCGGCTGCGAGTTCTGCAAACTTGCGTGAGTTGTTGCGGACGTCATGACCGATGGCAACAGAAATCTGAGGGAGATCCTTAAAGCAATCCTTCAGATAGTTGGCAAGACCTTGGGTAGCCATGCCGACAGTGTATATGTTCATGCGGTTGGTGCCGGGACCCATGATGCCACGGAGACCACCCGTACCGAATTCGAGATCCTTATAGAAAGCCTCAATGAGGTCGGTTTTGTCTTCAGCGTCAAGCAGAGCCTTGACAGCTGCGCGAGTTTCTTCATCGTACTGAGGGCCGAGCCACTGTTCGGCTTTTGCCTTCACTTGATTCAACAATTCTTCGTTGTTCATATTCTGGGTTATATTTTAAGTTAATGCGTTTTGCGTTATGCGGGGTGCGTTATGCTTCCTTTATAAATTAAACGCAAATATAGCGATTTTGGATGATAACGGCAAGAGAAATTTAAATAATATTTGCCTTTATGGTAATAATTCGTTAACTTTGCATAATGAAACAGAGTTTGAGGACGTTTTGCGTTTTGCGTTTTACGTTTTTCGAATGAACTTCACGGCATATATTACCCAGAAAAACTATAAATCGGCCATGATATACTCAATGACGGGTTTCGGACGCGGCACGGCGACAGCTCCGACGAAGAAAATAACAATAGAAATAAAGAGCCTCAACTCCAAGCAACTGGATCTCAGCATGAGAGTGCCGGGATATTTCAGAGAACTTGAGGTGGAGGTGCGCAACACTCTGCTGAAGAAGCTTGAGCGCGGAAAGGTGGATCTTTCGGTGATGGTGGAGAACACGGCTCCGGAGGCTCCAGCCAGTGTCAATACAGAAGTGTTGAGTGCTTACAAAAACCAGATAGAAGTAGCTTCAGAACAACTTGGCGTCAGGGTCCCTGAGGATTGGTTTTCAATCTTGATGAGGATGCCGGAATCGGTGAAGACCCAGCTCCAGGCACTTGATGAATCAGATATCAAGGCATTCAGGGACGCATGTAGCGAGGCAGCCCGGAAACTGACAGACTTCAGGGAGACCGAGGGAAGGAAACTCTACACTTTTTTTCAGGAAAAGACTGCAAACATCGCATCGCTTCTTGAGAAAGTGGAACCATTTGAAAAGGATAGGGTCGTCAAGATAAGAGAACGGCTTGAGACCCAGCTTTCTCGCCTCAATACCATTGAATATGACAAGGGACGACTGGAGCAGGAACTGATCTTTTATATTGAGAAACTTGACGTGACGGAAGAAAAGCTTCGCCTTCGCAGCCATATAAATTATTTCCTCGAGACCATGGGAGCACCGGATGAAAAGCCAGCTTCCGGACAAGGGAAGAAGCTTGGGTTCATAGCCCAGGAGATGGGCAGAGAAATCAACACGCTCGGATCGAAATCGAATGATGCCGAGATGCAGAAGATTGTAGTCATGATGAAAGATGAACTCGAGCAGATTAAGGAGCAGGTGCTGAATGTTCTTTAATTTTGAATTTTGAATTTAGAATTATTCTTTAATAATTTAGAATTTGAATTTAGAATTATACTTTAATTTTGAATTTAGTTTTTTCTGATGAAGAAAGGGAAGATAATAGTGCTTTCGGCGCCCAGCGGGACAGGAAAGTCATCAATAATAAAAAAACTGCTTGATTATCCTGAGCTTAATTTGGGATTCTCAGTGTCGGCTACATCACGTGCGCCACGCGGTGCGGAACAGCATGGAGTGGAATATTATTTCATCACTCATGAGGAATTCAAGAAAAAGGCTGATGCCGGAGATTTCGTCGAGTGGGAGGAAGTGTATCCTGGCACTTGCTACGGGACGCTCAAAAGTGAGGTGCAACGAGTGACAGAAGCAGGGAAAAACCTCATCATGGACATTGACGTAAAAGGGGGACTAAATGTGAAGAGATGCTTCGGAGAGCAGGCCATCACAATCTTCATTCTTCCACCGAGCAAGGAAGAGCTCGAAAGAAGGCTGAGAGGGAGAGGCACTGATGCAGAAGAAGTGATCAGGAAAAGACTCGATAAAGCTGATTTTGAGCTTAGCTTTGCTCCGGAATTTGATATCAGAGTGGTAAATGATGATCTGGAGAGAGCTGTCGAGGAAGTACGGGGGGTAATTCATGGGGCGTAGTGCCTGGAGCGTTAGGCGTTAGGCGTAATAAAAAAGCATCGCAAAAGCGATGCTTTTTTATTTGCCTTGAATCTTTATTCCGATTGGGCGTAATAGCCTTTGCTTGAACCATAACCACCATAGCCACCGTAGCTGCCACCGGAATCTGTACCGTTGAGGAGAAGACACATATTATTGTATTCTTTGCTGCGGTAGACGTTTTCAAGCTCTGAGAGAAGTCCTCTTTCGAAGAGACCTGCACGGAGCACGAATATGGTGTTGGTGCAGACCGTGCTGAAGATGCGACCATCGGCAATCATCTGGATTGGAGGACAGTCAATGAAAATCACATCGTATTCCTGACGCAACTTCTCTATCATAGGCCTAAGGCGTCCATTCTCGAGAAGCTCAGTCGGATTTGGAGGAGTCTTGCCACCGGGAAGAACGTCAAGATTTTGCTGAAGCTGACCCTTGACTATGACATCATTTACATCAGCCACCTTGCCAAGGAGACATTGGGCAAGACCTTTCTCCGGATTACTAACGAAAACAGAAGAAGAGTTTCGACGCATGTCGCCATCAATCACCAGCACTTTCTTACCACGAATAGCAAGCGACATAGCAAGATTGATTGCTATAAAGCTCTTTCCGGAACCGGGATTGAAGCTTGTCAGCATGACTACAGGACATTTTTCCTCGCCATCGAGCATAAAGTTGAGGTTAGTACGCACAACGCGGTAAGCCTCATTGACGACATTCCTGTTACCCTGGCTGACAACCACCATATGATCCTTATCGTCGTATTTCTTAGGATTGACTTTGGGAATTTCGCCAAGGAACGGAATGCTAAGCCCCCTGAGATCATTCTTATCACGAACCTTGGTATTTGAAACTTCACGCACATAAATTGTGCCGATAGGAAAACCGAGTCCCAAAATAAATGCAATCATAAGGATTGACATGGAATTTGGGGATGAAGGTTTCGAATCACCGTGAGGGCGTGCAATGATTCGGGTATTATAAGGAGTAAATGCCTGGTTGAGCTGATTCTCTTCCTTCTTCTGAAGAAGATAGAGATATAACTGCTCCTTCACTTTCTGCTGGCGCTCCACGCTAAGGAGATAGCGAGCCTGCTCAGGATTGGAAGCCAGATTCTTCTTAAATGAGAGTCTTTCCTTATTGACGTTTGCCATCTCTTGGGAAAGCATCTTGACCTGATTGTCAAGAGAAATCAGCACGGCATTTTTGGAAGCTTCAATCTGGGAATCCAATGACTTGACGAGAGGGTTATTCTCGGAAGAGCCCTCAACGACGGAATTACGATTGAGCACCAGATTATTGTGGTTGGCAATCTGCTCACCAAGCACCTGACTTTTCAAACCGAGATTGGCAGGAAGAGTCTTCGAGGGGGTATAATTCTGCTCAATAAATTCCTTAAGATAGCGCGTCATCTGCATCTGATTATTGAGTTCCATCATTGCATTACGCGCATTTTGCTCCTCAGTAAGATTAATGGTCGCAGTAGCAATGAGGTCAGGTATCTGATTTTCTGACTTGTAATCGGATATATCAGAATCAACGTCGCTAAGTTCCTTCGACAAAGAAGTGAGACGATTGTCGATGAAATCGGAAGAGGACAGCGCCACTTCGTTTTTACTTAAGATCCAATCTTCATTATAGACTTGAATAATAGTGGAGAGAACATCTTCAGCCCTAATCGGAGAACCGTCGACAACCATAAGATCGATCACCGAAGCTTCCTTACGGAGCTCGTTGACAGAGAGTTTTGTGAGCCATGCCTTTATTGCTTGCTGCAGGGATGAGCGCACAACGGAGATAGTGTAATCCTTGTCGTCATCTTCTTCCTTATCTTTACCGAAGAAAGGAGTCTTTTCGATCTTTATCTTTCCGAGAGGTGTCATGACAGACTGACCGAAAGCAATCGGGGATTTTTGCTCAAAGGAGACCTTTTTATTCTTAACCTTAAATTTGCTGAGAAAAATTTCATCATTCTCATTGATTTTGATCTTGAAACTTCCCCCTATATTTTGCGAAAGGGTTTCAAATGTCACAGCAATCGGCTGATTTGGACCGTAAAGGAGGGTCCCCCTGAGACCTTTTTTCATGTAATAGCTGGTCTGAAGACCAAGACGCTCTATCACTTGAGCGATAAGATCCGGGGACTCGAAATATGCCATCTCGTTGTAAAGATTGTTGGTGGCATTACCAATTCCAAGGTCGGCAAACATAGAAAGAGCTGAAGAGGATCCGGAATCGGAATCTTCTTTTATTTCCACTTGAGCCTCACGAGTATAGCTAAAAGGTTTCCAAGCAAGGTAGAGCACTGCAAGTCCCAAGCAAACCATCAGGGAAAGAAGAATCCATTTCCATTGACGCAGAATAGCTGCAAAAAGCTCTCGAGGAGTCAATTTCTGCTCCGTAGAGATTGTCTTCGATGTCTTATCGATGTTGGGTTCCATATATAAATTTCTTATACTAACAAAGTTTTATCACTTATAGATATTAACCGATAACTCTATAACATAACGTAAAAGTGAGAATTTAAGTATGCAGAAAGGAGGCATACTTAAATATTTTACAAAATTAGTAAAAAAAATTGAAATTTGCAAAGGGGGATGGGGTCAGTATTGGCGGGAGGAGAGATAGTCGTTGAGGATTATTGTGGCGGCTATTTCATCTACGAGCTCTTTGTCGCGGCGAGCCATACGCCGGAGGCCACCGTCGATCATCGCACGGTGGGCGAGTGTAGACGTGAATCGCTCGTCGTAACGCTCCACTGTCATATCTGGCATCTCTCGATGAAGATGCTTTAGGAAAGGCTCTATGTAGCGGCTGCTTTCTGATGGCGACCCATCCATTTGCTTAGGAAGGCCTACAATAATCTTATCTACAGATTCTTTGCTGCAGTAGTCTTTTAGGAAAGACATAAGGTCGCATGCGCGGACGGTCGTCAGACCGTTTGCACATATCTGAAGAGTATCCGTCACGGCTATTCCGCAACGCTTTCTTCCGTAGTCGATGGCGAGAAGTCTACCCACGATTTTAACGATTAACGATTAACTGGCTGTAAAAGAGAAGGCCCACACTCCCTTTGAGAGGGTGTGGGTCTTGGGAATAATTTTTTTGATTTCAATGGTTATTTCTTGTTAGCGAAGAAACGCTGGTAGAGACCATAGAAGCCCTGACCGTGGCGAGCTTCGTCTTTTGCCATCTCATGAACGGTGTCGTGGATAGCATCAAGATTTGCTGCCTTAGCATTCTTGGCTATTCTCATCTTGTCTTCATTTGCGCCTGCCTCAGCGTGCATACGCTTTTCGAGGTTGGTCTTGGTGTCCCAAACCATATCACCAAGGAGTTCGGCAAACTTAGCAGCGTGTTCAGCCTCTTCTAAAGCATAACGCTTGAAGGCATCAGCAATCTCAGGATATCCTTCACGATCAGCCTGACGAGACATTGCAAGGTACATACCAACTTCGGTGCATTCACCCATAAAGTGGTTGTTGAGGTCCTTCTTCATTTCGTCGTCAACGTCTTTAGCTACGCCTACAACATGTTCGGTGACAAATTTGAGAAGGTCTTCTTGATTGAGTTCTTTAAATTTAGATGCTGGAGCGCCACACTGCGGGCATTTTTCAGGAGCATTCTCGCCTTCTGCAACGTAACCGCAGATAGTGCATATCCATTCTTTAGCCATAATTATTTCTTCAATTTTTTAGATTTAACTTCGGATTATATACTGCCGGCATCTCGTGTCGGCAAGAATAGAACAAAGATATATGGAGGATGGTTTAAATTCTTTTGAAAAAAGTTTTCTTGGCTGGTGGGGATAGGGGCAGATGGGGCTAATGAGAGTAATTGGGCTAATTGGACGAATTAGGCTAATTAGGCTAATTGGAATTTATGGGGCGGGTGAGTTCGTAGAAAGCTATGGCGGAGGCAGCTGCGACGTTGAGAGAGTCCACGGAATGGTGCATGGGGATTTTCACTACATAGTCGGCTGAATCTATTGTGGATATAGGCAGGCCCTCCCCTTCTGTGCCCATTACAATCGCAAGCTTGGGCTCACGCTTAAGTATAGGATCGGAGATGTCGACAGAATTGTGGCGAAGAGCCATGGCTACTGACTTGAAGCCATAACCGCGCAATTCGCCGATGCCTCCCCGAAGCCTTGTCCAAGGAATCAGAAAAACAGATCCCATCGACACCCGGATTGCCCTGCGGTTGAGGGGATCGCAAGCTGTAGGAGTCAGAAAGACCGCATCCATACCTAAAGCAGCTGCGGAGCGGAAAATGGAACCGATATTGGTGGTGTCGCTCACATCGTCGATGACCACTACCCTACCTGCATTCCTGCACAAGCTCTCCACAGAAGGGAGCGACGGGCGACGCATAGCACAGAGCACCCCGCGAGTGAGAGTGTAGCCCGTAATCGCAGCAAGCACTTCGCGACTGCCCGTATAGACAGGAACATCAGGCATCCTGGCTATGATATCAGCAGCATCCCCGCCGATGTGCCTGCGTTCACACAAAAGGGCAGTGGGCTCCACGCCGGAATCGAGAGCCACCCGAATCACTTTCGGACTTTCAGCAATGAAGATCCCCTCCTCAGGATGAAGAGAATTGCGGAGCTGAGCTTCTGTCAGCCCCGCAAATACCTTAATCCGAGGATCGCAGGAAGATGCAATCTCAATAGGAGTCATCACATCAATTTCTTATAACGAATCCTATGGGGAGTCTCCGCGTCAATGCCATCGCGCTTCTTTCGGAATTCCTCATAGTCGGAATATCCACCCTCATAGAAAGTGATCTTTGAATCCCCTTCGAATGCGAGGATGTGGGTGGCAATACGGTCGAGGAACCAACGATCGTGGCTAATGACGACTGCACATCCGGCAAAATTCTCAAGACCTTCTTCAAGTGCACGGAGAGTATTGACGTCAATGTCATTGGTGGGCTCGTCGAGAAGAAGAACATTGCCCTCTTCCTTGAGTGCCATGGCAAGGTGGAGACGGTTGCGCTCTCCACCCGAAAGGACGCCTATCTTCTTTTCCTGATCAGCACCGGTGAAATTGAACTTCGACAGATATGCACGAGCATTCATATCACGCCCGCCCATACGGAAAGACTCCACACCTTGAGAGATCACTTCATATACGCTTTTTTCAGGATCGAGATCCTTGTGCGACTGGTCGACATATGCGATCTTGACGGTCTCGCCTACTTCAAAATCGCCTCCATCCTGCTTTTCCAGTCCCATAATAAGACGGAACAGTGTAGTCTTGCCGGCACCGTTAGGACCTATCACACCTACGATTCCATTTGGAGGAAGCATGAAATTGAGATCGTCGAAAAGATTCTTTTCTCCGAATGCCTTTGCCACATGATTGGCAAGTATCACCTTATTGCCAAGTCTCGGACCATTGGGAATAAATATCTCGAGTTTCTCCTCACGCTGCTTCTGATCTTCATTAAGGAGACGATCATAGCTTGCAAGACGAGCCTTACCCTTTGCCTGACGAGCCTTTGGGGCCATGCGCACCCATTCGAGCTCACGTTCGAGAGTCTTGCGGCGCTTGCTTGCCTGCTTTTCTTCCTGCGCCATACGCTTAGTCTTCTGGTCGAGCCAAGAAGAGTAATTGCCTTTCCAAGGGATACCTTCGCCACGGTCGAGTTCGAGAATCCATCCGGCAACATGGTCGAGGAAGTAACGGTCGTGAGTCACGGCAATCACGGTGCCGGGATATTGCTGAAGGTGCTGCTCAAGCCAGTCGATTGACTCTGCATCGAGGTGGTTGGTAGGTTCGTCGAGAAGCAGGACATCCGGTTGCTGAAGCAGGAGACGGCACAGCGCCACACGGCGACGCTCACCACCGGACAGCTGGCTTACCGGTTGGTCGTCAGGAGGACAACGGAGCGCATCCATAGCCCGCTCGAGCTTATTGTCGATATTCCACGCGTCGGCAGCATCAAGTTTGTCTTGAAGCTGAGCCTGGCGCTCCATAAGCTTATCCATTTTTTCAGGATCCTCCAAGACCTCAGGATCGCAAAAAGCATTGTTGACTTCCTCATATTCGGCAAGGAGATCCATGATTGGTTTCACGCCCTCTTCCACCACCTGACGGACAGTCTTGTCGGGATCGAGTTTTGGATCCTGCTCCAGATAACCTACGGAATAACCGGGAGAGAACACCACTTCTCCCTGAAAGTTCTTGTCGATACCGGCGATAATCTTCATGAGTGTAGACTTACCGCTGCCGTTGAGGCCTATGATACCGATTTTAGCACCATAGAAGAAAGACAGATATATATTTTTTAAAATCTGACGCTGTGGGGGAATCACTTTTGATACTCCCACCATTGAGAAAATTATTTTTTTGTCGTCGGCCATTTGCTTGATTCAGAATTTTGAATTTTGAATTTGAATTTTGAATTGATCACTTGGAGGCGGATTTTGTGCGATAGTCGCAGCGGACTTTGCCTTTTACTATATTATTCAGCTTTGACTTTATGAGTTGCTTGCGTATCGGGGCTATGTGGTCGGTGTAGACCTCGCCTTCGAGATGATCACATTCATGCTGAATGATTCGGCTTAGGAAGCCTGTGAATTCTTTTTCGTGCTCCACGAAATTCTCATCAAGCCAGTTAAGACGTATGTGCTCCACACGCTTGACATTCTCAGAAAGCCCGGGAATAGACAGGCATCCTTCAGAACGACTCACGGGAGACATGTCTCCGATTACATCGAGCTCAGGATTGATCAATACCATCTTAGAGTCTTTACATTCAGGGAAATCCTCCGCGAGGACACTTCCGTCGAGGACTATAAGGCGAATGGATCGGCCTATTTGCGGAGCCGCGAGACCTACGCCTTCAGAATTATACATAGTCTCCCACATATCAGCAATGAGTTTCTGAAGCTCAGGATAATCTGGAGTGACTTCTTCAGTTTCAGCTCTTAGAACCGGGTGACCGTATAGGTAAATTGGAAGTAGCATATTTTTAATTTATTATATTAGTCTTGTTTGTATGATTTGTCTTATTAGTCTTATTAGCCTGATTAGTCTTATTAGTCTAATTAGTCTAATTAGTCTGATTCGTCTTATCAGGCTTATGGCTGACAGGGTTATTATAATTTATATTAGGAATTGCGGTAGAGTTTTGGGGAGAGACCCACGTTTTTCTTGAAGTATTTGCCGAAGAAAGATTGAGTAGGGAAATTGAGATTGTCGCTGATCTGCTGGATAGTGAGATTGGTGGATTTCAGAAGAATCTTGGCCTCAAGAATCAGGAAACGCTCAATCCAAGAAGCAGCGGAATAACCGGTCTGAGCCTTCACGGTGCGGGATAGATGCTTGGTAGTGACACCAAGTTCTTCGGCATAATACTCAAGAAACCTCTCAGTCTTGAACTTCGCTTTCACCAGCTTAATGAAGCGATCACTGAGTCTGGCAGCCGAATCAGCAGTGGAATTGAGAAAATCGAAACAGCGATATGCATATCGATAGTAGAAAGCTATAATGGAATGTTGGAGAGCCTTTATAAGCTGAGGGTTTGAGACATCTGCCGACACTAAGCTGAGTGACTTGTAAAGGCTCTCAAACTTTGGAAGAATATCGAGAGGAATTTTCACCACGGGCTGACGCGTCATAGCGCTAAGATTCTGCATATCATTGATGTGCAGAAAAATATCCTCCACAAAGAATTTAGACATCACTATGAATGACGCATTGAAATCAGGGCTGATGGAAAGGAGCTGGAGAGTCTCTCCATTACGGATGTTCACAATGGCCGGACCTTCAAAATCATAGACAATGAGATTATTGCTGAATTTGAATTTCCCCTTCCTGACAAAAATGGAAATACTCGCCGTGAGCTTCACCGGTTCTGTGAAAGAAGGAAGCATGGCCGCCGTGATATTTTCAAACAACCAGAAATCCTTACCAAGAATTTCATCAACATTCATAGGAAGGTTGACATAACCGTAGTCGAGCCTGTTGTTTTCTTCACTCATGATGGTATCATTTTTTCATTTTGTCAGCAATCACCAGACCCAACAGCACAAGGGCACATCCCACATATCCGAACGGATAGATGGTTTCGCCCAGAAGCAAGCAACCGGCAAACATCGTGACAGGGGGCTGAATATAGAGATAGTTGTTTGTGGCGAGAGGACCTATTATCTTCATCGATTCGTTCCAAAGCAGATAAGCCATCGAGGAACACATCACAGCAAGGAAAAGGAGATTCAACAGGTAGACGGGATGTGAAAAATCAAAGAGAACTCCCAAATGCAGAGGCTCCCGCTGAATGAGAAGAAGAGGCATAGAAGTGATCAAACCATAGAAAAACAGTTTTCTTGTCAGGAAAAGAGTATTATATAAAGGTATCAATCGTTTGATCGCAATAGAATATACAGCCCAGGAGAGGGCACAGAGAATCGCAAGAAAATCTCCGGTAGGATGGATCTCCATACCCAAACCTTTACTGATGGACTCACTCAAAATGACGAAAGCAACACCGGCAAAAGCCACAACGGAACCTAATATCTCGCCGCGCTTCATTTTTGTTTTGTAAATCACAGAAAGGAGAATCGCGATAAAAATTGGGGAGATCGCTGACAACAGCGAGACATTACCGGTGGTGGTATAAATCAATGCATAGTTTTCCAAGAGGAAATAAAGAGTGCCTGAGCAAATGCCGCAAAGAGCCATCTGGAGTTCGTCTTTCCAAGTTTTGGAGCGAATCTCCCTGAAGGTGAAAGCGAGCATCATAAGATATGCGAGCAAGAAACGATATACGTAGACTTCGACAGGAGTCATTCCAGCACCTTCCATCAACACCTTGGATGCAATAAAGCTGCAACCCCAACAGATGACAGTGATGAGGGCACCAATATGACCTGTAATCTTATTATTTTTCCAACTGTTCTTCTTTTCGAGAATCATATCAGATGTAGGGTTATGCGGGACTCTTGAGAGGAAAAACAAGAGCCCTTTTCATTCACGCTACAAATTTAATGAAAATTCGGCTAAATCGGAAATATTTTATAAAATTTCGCGCCAGACATACACGGCACTTTCATTTATGATGCCCTCCCGATGGCTGCATCGCGAAGAGTGCGCAGATGAGGTGGGGATGCAGAGGCAACTTAGCTTCGCCTGCCACTGACTGCGAAAAGCTAAATGAAAGAGC
Organism: Muribaculaceae bacterium; assembly: GCA_029060285.1. Classification (GTDB taxonomy): domain Bacteria; phylum Bacteroidota; class Bacteroidia; order Bacteroidales; family Muribaculaceae; genus Lepagella. The sequence goes on from JAIDUH010000101.1 coordinate 39,455, forward strand.
AGCCCCGGGCATATGGAGAGACCAAAAGCTAACGAGTAATGAAAAGATTTGTAAGAATGGAAGAATTTAATTACTTTTGCACTCCGACTCCACTAATAATCATGAACCTTGAACCAGGAACGATTAACTATCAAATTTAGCGTCGCGTCGCGGTTGTGGCGGAGAGGACAAGCGAAACTTGAATTATACAAACAAAACGACAAATGATCAAAGATTTTGAAAAGACTATAGGAAATATGGCGGATAAGCTAAAGACCGCATTCATAGGTTCTGTGGATACTGAAGGGTATCCTAATATAAAAGCAATGCTTCAGCCAAGAAAAAGAGAAGGAATCAAGACATTTTATTTCACCACCAATACTTCATCGATGAGAGTAGGACAATACATGCACGACAATAAAGCATGTGTTTACTTCTGCGACAACAGGTTTTTCAGAGGAGTATTGTTGCGGGGACTAATGGAAGTGCTCACGGATACTTCAAGCAAGGAGATGATCTGGAGAGACGGCGACACACAATATTATTCAGAAGGAGTTACAGATCCTGATTATTGCGTGCTAAAATTCACCGCTCTTTCGGGAAGATACTATAGCAACTTCAAATCAGAGGATTTCAAAATTGAATAAGCACCATGGGATTTTATACGAGTGAGATAATGAAAGGGGCACCGGCAGAATTCAAGACCGAGACCCAGAAGATGATATATCGTGCACTTGAGAAAGCTGGATTAGATTATACCCGTATTGAGAGCGATCCGGGGATATCTATGGACGATTGCCTGAATATCGACAAGGCCTTCGGCATTGACACAGTGAAGACAATCTTACTTACCAACAGGCAAAAGAATAAATTCTGGCTTTACGTGACACACGCAAGGAAAGCCTTTATCACCAAAGAGTTCGGAGCATCTCTACAGATACCCCGCGTCTCTTTTGCCGATGAAGAATTGATGAAGAATATACTCGGGACAGCCCACGGCGCCGCTACCCCATTCGGGCTTCTAAGGGAGGAAGCGAAAGAGGTGACTTTTGTCATGGACCGTGATGTGGCGTCAAGGGAGAGCATAGTCATCACAGACGGAGACCCTTGTGGCTTTATCGCAATTAAAAATGAAGATCTTTTCAGTTTGATAGGCGAGAGACCAATACTAATAGAGAACCCGGCAGAAATCATTTGAAGGATTTTCTTTGCAGAATGAAATTAATTTTGTAATTTTGCACACGAAGTTGATTAAACTTCGACGAAAAGCAAAATCTCAGGTAAAATAAATGAAGGTAAAGAAATTTGGTGGAACTTCCGTAGGCAGTGCCGAAAGAATCCAAAATGTAGGGAAACTAATTTCCGGATGCAAAAAAGATGTCGTGGTGCTCTCGGCAATGAGCGGCACCACCAACTCCCTGCTTGAAATATCCTCAGCAATAAAAAAGGAAGATAAAATCCAGGCAGCCAATCTCATTTGTCAGCTCCGAAAAAAGTATGCCGACACCATTGACGCCCTTTTCAAATCAGAGGAATATAAGAGCCAAGCCACTGAAGCTATCAATGAAATCTTCAGCGAACTGAACGACCTTGCTGAAAAGCCTTTCAGCACTAAGCTGGAAAAGGAGATAGTAGCAAAGGGGGAACTGATGTCGACTCGCCTGATGGACCTTCATCTGCATGAAGAAGGCATCAACTCTGTCTTGCTCCCAGCCCTCGACTTTATGAAGACAGATCGACATGGCGAGCCAGTCGAAGACTTCATAAAAGAGGAAGCCTCCAAAGCCATATCCAAGCATCCGGACGCCGACCTTTACATCACTCAAGGCTTCATATGCCGCAACGAGAATGGAGAGACCGACAACCTTCAGCGTGGCGGAAGCGACTATACTGCTTCAATTCTTGGAGCCCTGCTGGGCGCCGAAGAGATTGAGATATGGACAGACATCGACGGGATGCACAACAATGATCCCCGATACGTAGAAGATACCCGCCCGGTGCATAACCTTCACTTCGAGGAAGCGGCAGAGCTGGCATATTTTGGGGCAAAGATCCTGCACCCGACTTGCATATTGCCTGCTCGCGAGCACAATGTGCCGGTACGCTTGCTCAACACGATGGACCCGGAAGCAGAAGGGACACTCATCGAAAACAATCTGGAACGCAATTCCATTAAAGCAGTAGCAGCCAAAGACAACATCACGGCAATCAAGATAAAATCAGGGCGGATGCTGCTCGCATATGGTTTTCTGAAAAAGGTGTTTGAAATATTCGAGAAGTATGAGACATCGATAGATATGATCACTACCTCAGAAGTCGGAGTATCCCTGACCATCGACAATGAAAAGAACCTGCCACAGATAGAGGAAGAGCTGAGCAAGCTCGGAGCCGTGACAATAGACCGCGATATGGTGATAATCTGCGTGGTGGGCGACCTTGAATGGACCAACAAGGGATTTGAGGCCGCTGCTCTTGACGCTCTCCGCAACGTGCCGGTGCGTATGATCTCTTATGGCGGAAGCAATTACAACATATCCTTTCTTATAAGAAAAGAAGACAAGACAAAAGCTCTACGCTTATTATCATACCATCTTTTTTAAACCGGCAGATATGGATATCAAGATATTCGAAGGGGTCAAGACACCTTTTTATTATTACGATAAAGAATTGCTCGAACGCACGCTCGATGCAGTAGAAGCATGCACGGCCGGAACAAAAATGAAAGTGCATTATGCAATCAAGGCCAATTCAGAGCCGGAGATATTGCGAATCATATCATCCCGGGGATTTGGAGCAGACTGTGTGAGCGGCAACGAGATAAAAGCCGCCATAGAATGCGGGTTCCGTCCGGAAAACATCTGCTATGCAGGAGTGGGGAAAACCGACGAAGAGATCCTTACAGGTATCGACGCAGACATCGGATGCTTCAATATCGAATCGATAGAAGAAATAGACATATTGTCGACTCTCGCCGCTAAACGAGGGAAGCGAGTGACAGTGGCATTGCGTGTAAATCCAAACATCGATGCCCACACCCATGAATACATCACCACAGGACTGAAGGAAAACAAGTTTGGCATCGATCTGAGAGTGATCGAAGACGCAGTAAGGAAAGTCAAGGAATCACAAAACCTTGATCTTGGAGGACTGCATTTCCATATCGGATCGCAAATCACGATCAGCGAGCCATTCAAGATACTCTGCGAGCGAATCAACGACCTGCAAGCAAAATTCAGATTTGAAGGAACAGATTTCCGCTTCTTCAATGTGGGTGGTGGGCTTGGTATCAATTACGACAATCCTGACGAAAATCCCATTCCGGATTTCGCTTCATATTTCGACACCATACTTTCCTGCCTGCATCTTGAAGAAGGGCAGGAGGTGCATTGTGAGCTTGGAAGGGCTATCGTTGCTCAATGCGGGTCACTTATAAGCAAAGTAGTGCTTGTAAAAAAAGGCTTGGAAAAGAATTTTGTGATCATAGATGCAGGGATGTCAGACCTTATTCGTCCGGCACTCTACGGAGCCCATCACAAAATTGAAAACATAAGTGCGGCAGGGAAGTCTGCCGACAAGATTTATGATGTAGTAGGACCTATATGCGAGTCAAGCGATGTTTTCGGGAAAGACGAACTGCTTCCAGAGACAAAGCGCGGCGACCTCATTGCTCTGCGAAGCGCAGGAGCATATGGCGTAGCAATGGCAAGCCGCTACAACATGCGTGATCTTCCTGGTCACCTCATCAAATAGCTACCAATCCCGACTCACCCCGTTGAGTTCGGGATTTTTTTTGGTCGAAAACATTATTAAGTTTTGGATTTTTGAGTAAAAAGAATTAATTTTGAAAAAAATTTCATATTCCATCAACGAACGATGAAAAAAGTATTGCTACTCGGCTCGGGAGCCCTCAAGATAGGACAGGCGGGCGAATTTGACTATTCAGGATCACAGGCGCTCAAAGCGCTCCGTGAAGAAGGAATCGAATCAGTGCTGATCAATCCGAACATCGCAACAATCCAAACATCGGAAGGCGTTGCGGATAAGGTCTATTTCCTTCCCATCACCCCACAATTCGTAGAAGAAGTAATCAAGAAAGAGCGACCGGACGGCATCCTGCTTGCATTCGGCGGACAGACAGCCCTCAACTGCGGCACCCAGCTTTATCTTGACGGAACCCTTGAGAAATACGGAGTGAAAGTACTCGGCACTTCAGTCGAAGCCATCATGATCACTGAAGACAGAGATCTCTTCGTGAAAAAACTTGACGAGATCGACATCAAGACCCCAGTTTCGCAGGCAGTGGAGAATCTTGAAGACGCCATCGCAGTAGCTCACAGAATCGGGTATCCTGTGATGGTGCGTTCGGGCTATGCCCTTGGAGGCCTGGGCTCAGGCATCTGCAACAATGATGAAGAATTCATCAAGCATTGCGAAAGCGCCCTCGCCTACTCCCGCCAGATTCTTGTAGAAGAATCACTTAAGGGTTGGAAAGAAATCGAGTTTGAAGTGATCCGCGACAAGAATGACCTCTGCTTCACCGTAGTACCGATGGAAAATTTCGACCCTCTCGGCATACACACAGGTGAAAGTATCGTAGTGGCACCGATCGTATCTCTCAAGCCTGAGCAGATAAAGATGCTCGAGGATATCGCAACAAAGGTGGTGCGCCACATCGGCATCGTAGGCGAGTGCAACATACAGTATGCCTTCAACGCAGAGACCAACGACTATCGAATCATCGAGATCAATGCGCGCCTTAGCCGCTCCTCTGCCCTTGCTTCAAAAGCATCGGGATATCCTTTGGCATTTGTGGCAGCTAAGCTTGCATTAGGCTATACACTCGACCAAATAGGGGAACCGGGCACACCTAATTCAGCAGCAAAAGCTCCTTCAGTAGACTACATGATAGTAAAGATCCCGCGTTGGGACCTTTCGAAGTTTGTCGGAGTTGACCGTGAGATCGGCAGCTCTATGAAATCAGTAGGCGAAATCATGTCGATCGGCAAGTCATTTGAGGAAATCATGCAGAAGGGTCTGCGTATGATTGGACAAGGAATGCACGGATTTGTCGGCAACAACGACTTCCACGTAGACGACCTTGACCATGCCCTCACCCACCCGACAGATTCACGCATATTTGCAATAGCACAGGCACTCGAGGAAGGATATACCCCAGAAAAGGTGGCAGATCTGACGAAGATCGATATCTGGTTTATCGATCGACTCAATAATATAGTGAAGTTCGCCAACAAGCTCAAAGAGCAAGGGGGCAATATCTCCGACCTTGACCGTGAGACCTTGCTTGAAGCAAAGAAACTCGGATTTTCTGACTTCCAGATTGCACGACTTGTGGAGAATCCATCAGGCAACATGGAGACAGAGATGCTGAAAGTAAGAAGCCGTAGAAAGGAACTTAACGTCACTCCATTCGTGCGCCGCATAAATACTGTTGCTTCAGAATATCCGGAACTGACAAACTATCTCTACGTCACCTACGGAGCCACAGAGAATTCAATCCCCTACGAATTCAATGCACGCAACAACATCATCGTGCTGGGTTCCGGAGCTTACCGTATCGGTAGCTCAGTGGAGTTTGACTGGTGTTCAGTGAATGCCGCTACCACATGCCGCAAGCTTGGATACAAGGCGGTCATGATCAACTATAACCCGGAGACAGTTTCGACAGACTACGACATGTGCGACCGTCTATATTTCGATGAGCTGAGCTTCGAGAGAGTAATGGATATCATCGACCTTGAGACTCCTTATGGTGTGATTGTCAGCGTAGGAGGCCAGATACCCAACAACCTGGCGATGAAGCTATATAGAAGCCACGTCCCGGTGCTCGGCACTTCTCCTATCTCCATCGACCGAGCAGAAAACCGCCACAAATTTTCTGCCATGCTTGATCAGCTTGGCATCGACCAGCCAAGATGGAAAGAACTTACTACAGAAGAAGAGATCCATAAGTTTGTAGAAGAAGTAGGATTCCCGGTGCTCATCCGCCCAAGCTACGTGCTTTCTGGCGCGGCAATGAACGTATGCTACGACTACGAACAGATGCATGAATTCCTGGGGCAAGCTGCCAAGGTGTCAAAGGAATATCCTGTCGTAATCTCAGAGTTCCTTGAGAACACAAAGGAAATCGAATTTGATGCAGTGGCAAGAAACGGCAAGATAGTAGAATACGCAATTTCAGAACATGTAGAATATGCCGGAGTCCACTCTGGTGATGCCACGCTTGTCTTCCCAGCACAGAGAATCTACATGACGACAGCGCGCCGCATCAAACGCATTAGTGCACAAATTGCTGAAGCACTCAACATATCTGGACCGTTCAACATCCAGTATCTTGCTAAAGACAACTATGTGAAAGTGATCGAGTGCAATCTCCGCGCATCCCGTTCGTTCCCATTCGTGAGCAAGGTCCTCAAGAAGAACTTCATCGACACTGCCACACGCATCATGCTTGGAGAAAAGCCTGCAGTAGTAGACACTTCAACATTCGACATCAACTATATCGGTGTGAAGGCTTCTCAGTTCTCATTTGCACGTCTGCACAAAGCAGACCCGGTGCTCGGCGTGGACATGTCTTCAACGGGCGAAGTAGGATGTCTTGGCAAAGACTTCGACGAAGCACTTCTCAACGCCCTTATTTCTGTAGGACACCATGTTCCGGAAAAGGGAGTACTAGTAAGTTCAGGCGATCCTAAGGCAAAAGTCAATATGCTTGAGGCTTGCCGTCTGCTTCAGAGCAAGAACATTCCAATATATGCTACTCCTGGCACATATATATACTTGATGCAAAATGGAGTGAAGGCCACTCAGGTATGTTGGCCAGATGAAGAAGGCATCTCAGTGCTCGACGTGATAGCCGACCATAAGGTAGACTTAGTCATCAACATACCAAAGAACCACACAAAACGCGAGTTGACCAACGGCTACAAAATACGCCGTGCAGCCATCGACCACAATATTCCATTGATGACCAACGCCCGCCTCGCGCTCGCATTCGTAAAAGCATTCGTAGCGCGGCCGGTAGAAAGCATCGGCATCACTGCATGGCAGGAGTATTGATCACTTACTCAACTTTCGTATGCACTAAAAATCGCACGCAGAGGGCGCAAAGGATCAGAGGTCAGATCAACGATTAACGATCAACGATCAACGATCAATTGAGCTACGCATCGCCCGGGGATCGCAGAGACCAAGCGAAACTTGAATTATTTAATATACAGATATGACGAAAGGCGTGGAATTCTCCACGCCTTTTTTATGTAAATCAAACAACCGGAATATTATTTAAGGATCTTGCTCACAGATCCATCAGCATTACGGACTATGTTAATGCCTTTCATCATTCGTTCGAGTTTACGACCATCTACAGAATAAATAGCGCCAGCAAGTGATTGATCATTGGAACCAACCTGGTAGACTCCATCTTCTGTCGAGCCAAGAGATAAGACATAATACCAAGAGGCACCCCTTCAGCCCACGCTATGAGAACCACAATATTTAATGAATTTACCCCCCAACTATTGCATATAAAGAAAAAAATTTATAATTTTGCAGAAAATCCTGATGACATTTAGAAAAAACACAAAAAAGAGTCGTCAAGACTTAGACCCAAAACCTTTATTCGCCATACCGCTTGATGAATAAAGAGATGTGAAATCCCTAAACCATCACAAATTTAAATCAACGCCCTCGTCGGAGGGCAGTCCTCAAAAGATTACTTATGCTCACATACGAAGAACTTATTTCGTGGGATGACGATCGCCTAATGAAGACCGCCGAAGAAGTAGGCGTGCCCAATCCTTCACTCGAGAACCGCGAAAATCTCGCTTTTGACATCATAGACCAAAACGCCATAAACACGGCTAAAGAAGTCGTAAACTCCGGCCGTAAGCTCAAAGGAGACAAAGCGAAGGCACAGGAAGGGGAGGCAGAAGTAGCCCAACCTAAGAAACGAGGTCGTAAGCCCAAGGCAAAAGCAGAAAAAACGGAAAAAGCCGAGACTGTAGAGAAAAACGATAAAGAGAAAAAAACAGGTAAAAAAGGAAAAGGCACAATCAAAAAAACCGAAAGCACACCACAGGACACACCCGAACCCCAGGCTCCAACGGTGAATGCTGAAACCGCAGATTCCACCACACCCCCGACACCTAAAAAAAGAGGAAGAAAATCAAAGGCTGAACTTGCTGCAATCCAAGCACAGCAAGAGGAAGAAGTAAAAGCCACAGCCAATGAAGAAACAGCCTCAGACACCACTGAGACTACCTCGACAGAAAAAAACCAGCAGAAAAAACGAGGCAGGAAACCGGGATCTAAAAATTCTGCAAAGCAGGAGAAAAAGGTTGCGGATTCAGAAGATACATCTACAAACGTCCCTGATGCAATAGACAATACGGAAGAGATCCCAACTGTAGAAACTTCCGTCGAAATTATTCCGACTGAACCTACGGCAGAAAACCAAATTGAACCGGAAACAAAACCTCAGAAAAACCAACCCAAGAAACGCGATTTCCAAAATCACAAGAATGACGGTTTTGATTCATTCTTCGGAAAATCCAAAGGGCGGACATTCAAACCCAGAAACTCCCAGGAACATCAGGAACCGGCTCCTGCAGAGCAGCCCTCTGCAGAAACGGCAGCAGAGACACCACAAGAACCTAAGCCACAGGAAAACATCCAGAATGTGGCCGCAGAACCGCAGGCTCCAATCATCATAGCCGAACCGGGAGCCAACTCACAGTTCACCAAGGCCAACCTGATGCCAAACAATTATGGCAACAACCAAGGCAACAAGCACTTGACGAAGCGTCAACGAGCCATGGAACGCAAGCAAATGCAACAGCAACGCAGGCAGATGATGCAGGCGGAAACTGTATTTGACTTTGACGGCATACTCAGCGCTTATGGAGTTTTAGAAATCATGCCGGAAGGGTTTGGATTTCTAAGGTCGAGCGACTATAACTATCTTGCATCCCCGGATGACGTATATGTCTCTCAAATACAGATTAAAGAATATGGTCTTAAGTCAGGCGATGTAGTGGAATGTGCCATTCGTCCGCCAAGAGAAGGAGAGAAATACTATCCATTGTGCAAAGTATTGAGCATAAACGGGCTCTCACCGGAAGCTATAAGAGACCGCATACCCTTCGAACATCTTGTGCCGCTTTTCCCAGACGAAAAATTCAATCTTACAGGAGGACGGACCACTAACATATCTACACGAGTAGTGGATATGTTCGCGCCTATCGGCAAAGGCCAGCGTGCCCTGATCGTAGCACCCCCAAAGACCGGCAAAACAATTCTCCTAAAGGATATTGCCAATGCCATCGCAGAGAATCATCCTGAGACATACATCATAATGCTCTTAATTGATGAGCGACCTGAGGAAGTGACAGATATGGCCCGCAGCGTGAACGCGGAAGTCATAGCATCTACATTTGATGAGCCGGCAGAACGCCATGTGAAAATTGCCGGCATTGTCCTTGAAAAAGCAAAGCGTCTCGTGGAAAGTGGACATGATGTAGTGATTATGCTCGACTCCATCACCCGCTTAGCACGTGCATACAATACAGTCAGCCCGGCAAGTGGAAAGATTCTTTCAGGAGGTGTCGACGCCAATGCCCTCCAAAAGCCAAAACGATTCTTCGGAGCTGCACGAAACATCGAGCATGGAGGCTCTCTGACAATTATCGCAACTGCCCTTACAGAGACATCGAGCAAGATGGACGAAGTGATCTTCGAGGAATTCAAGGGTACAGGCAACATGGAGCTTCAGCTTGATCGCAAACTGAGCAACAAGCGTATCTTCCCGGCTGTAGACATCATAGCATCATCAACTCGTAGAGACGACCTTCTGCTCAGCGATGAAGTGCTCAACCGCATGTGGGTGCTCCGCAATTTCCTTGGAGACATGACATCACTCGAAGCGATGGAATTCATACGCAAAAGAATGGAACTTACGCGAAACAACGAGGAGCTTCTTGTGACTATGGATAAGTAAGATAATTTAGAATTATATCTATTTTAGAATTATTGCTATTTTAGAATTGAGATAATGATAACAATGGGCAAGACAGAGATTTCAGTCTTGCCCTTTATAGAATAGACGAATGGCAAATAAAATACAGAAGACAAATGCAGCGAGACTTCTTGATAAAATGAAAATCGGGTATGAGCTCGTGCCATACGCATTTGACCCGGAAGACTTGGCGGCTGAGCATGTGGCTGAGGAACTTGGAGAGCCTATAGAACAGGTTTTTAAGACCCTCGTTTTGCGTGGGGATAAGACGGGGCTCTTTGTTTGCGTTGTGGCAGGCAATAGGGAAGTGGATCTTAAATTGGCTGCCAAGGCTTCCGGAAATAAAAAGGCTGAAATGCTTCCGCTGAAAGAGCTTCTGCCAAATACAGGATATATCAGAGGAGGATGCACATCGATTGGGATGAAGAAGCATTATCCCACATATTTCAGTGAGGAAATGCGACAATTTGATGTGGTCTACGTAAGTGCCGGACAGCGGGGGCTACAGCTGAAGCTCTCCCCTATCGATTTAGCAAAAGCTGCACAGGCTACTTTCGCAAAAATTACAGAAGACCCGGAAACATGAACACATTTGGACGCAATTTAAGGCTTACCACCTTTGGAGAAAGCCACGGGAAAGCAATGGGTGGCATCCTCGACGGCATGCCGGGAGGAATAAAGATCGATATGGATATCATCCTGCGAGAGACTGCAAGAAGACGTCCCGGACAGAGTCATCTTGTGACAGCTCGCAATGAAAAGGATATTCCGGAATTATTATCCGGGCTGACGGATGATATGGTCACGCTCGGCACTCCGATCGGATTTATCGTGCGCAACACCGACCAGCGAAGCGGAGACTATGGCGAGATGGCTGAACTATACCGACCCAATCACGCAGATTTCACTTACGATATGCGCTACGGGCTTCATGAGCCACGCGGAGGAGGACGGGCATCTGCGCGAGAGACCCTTAACTGGGTGATAGGAGGAGCTATAGCCCGACAACTTCCTTGCATGAAAAATATATCCGTTAAAGCTAATGTGGCATCTATCGGAGGAATCAAAGGAACCCGGGAAGAGCTTGAGAAAGTTGTGGAAAGTGCCATGAAAAGAGGCGACTCTGTAGGAGGCGTAGTGGAGTGTGTGATCGAGGGTGTGCCTGCCGGCATCGGGAATCCTGTTTTCGGAAAACTCCATGCGCGTCTCGCACAGGCTATGATGAGCATTAACGCTGCGAAGGGATTCGAATATGGTGATGGTTTTTCAGCTGCATCCGCCTACGGGACCGAACAGGCGGATATCTTCACCTCGGATGCCGGACATATCCACACCCTGACCAATCATAGCGGAGGAATACAGGGAGGCATCAGCAACGGAATGCCGATCACTTTTAAGGTGGCATTCAAACCGACTCCTACCCTTTTGTGCGATATTGAGACAGTAGACAAAGAGGGGCACACAAGGATTCTCAGGGGAAAGGGACGACATGATCCATGCGTTGCCCTGCGGGCAGTGCCTGTCGTGGAAGCGATGACCGTGCTCGTATTAGCTGATGAGATGCTTGAAAGAAACATTAAATGAGAAAGGTAGGATTCTTGATTTATCAGGATGCCTCATGATGAGACATGATTGATCTTGAATGATTCAGATACCAATGAACAGATACTACAAAGACTTCGGCGAATACATGCAGGAAGTGTTTCCCGGAATAAAGGTACAGAAGCTGTCGATTGATGCGGGATTCACTTGCCCTAACCGTGACGGCAGTATCGGACGCGGAGGATGCATTTACTGCAATAACGCTTCTTTCACACCGGGTTATTGCTCACCGCAAGATCCGGTGGAGCTTCAAATAGAGAAAGGGAAAGCTTTTTTCAGGAAAAAATATCCTGAGATGAAATACTTGGCGTATTTTCAAAGCTATACCAACACCTTTGGGAAAAGTATAGATATACTCGCCGAAATGTATCGGAGGGCGGCAGGGAGTGAAGATGTAGTCGGAATCATAATAGGGACACGCCCTGATTGTCTTCCTGATGAATTGCTCGATGTGCTTGCCGAGCTAAATAAAGAAAAGCCGGTCATCGTAGAGATTGGGGCAGAGACATCATCTGACCATACTTTGCAACTTATCAATCGCAACCATACGTGGAAGCAAGTTGAAGAAGCAGCGGAGCGTCTTAATTCCAGAGGCATCCGCACAGGACTTCATCTCATCGCAGGACTTCCCGGAGAAGATGCCAATGATGTGCTTGAGACTATAAGAAAAGCATGCAGCCTTCCTATTGACTCTATAAAGCTGCATCAGCTTCAAATAGTCAAAGGCACTCCCTTATTGAAAAAATGGGAAGCGGGAGAGATAAATGTCGTTCCTTTCTCACTTGAAGAGTACCTGGAACTATGCGTAAAAATTGTGCTTTCCGTGCCCCACCATATATGTATCGAGCGCTTCCTCTCATCATCTCCTCCTGATATGGTAGTGGCGCCGAAATGGGGACTGAAAAACTATCAGTTCACCAACCTTCTGATGAACAGAATAGCAAAGAAAGACATACGACCCCATTTCTAAAACAGAAACGGGGTCGCATATTTGTTTAACTTAGTTTTTTCAAAGCTTCATTCTCGAGATTACAGTCTTCCTGCAGACGAGGACGGAGGATTCCCGCTCTGTGCGGGGAGACCATCTGAAGGTCCATATAACGGTCGTCGCCCATGATGAACCCATGCACATCGTCAAGGGGTTCAGGAGCACCGGGATATTCGGGCGATTCAGTAAGCGGTGACGACCCGTTGTGCCCACTGTTGTCCGAGCCCGGAATTACATTGTCAATCGTCAGAGGGGAATCCTCATTTTGAGGATTGAATCGATATAACGGCCAGTAACCAGCCTCCACTGCCCTGCGTTCCTCTACAATAGAATGACCGAGACCGGGACGAATGCCATGGTTCAGACATGGACAATAAGCTATGACAATTGCCGGACCGGGATATCGCTCAGCTTCCGTAAGGGCATCTATGGCTTGCTGATAGTTGGCGCCTAAAGCTATTGAAGCGACATAGACATTTCCATAAGTCATCATCATTCTTCCCAAGTTTTTCTTCGGCGTCGACTTGCCTGCAGGAGCATACTTTGCTACTGCGGCACGAGGGGTGGCCTTAGAAAGCTGACCGCCGGTGTTTGAGTAACACTCCGTATCCATCACCAATATCTTGATGGGTTCGCCGGAGGCGAGCACATGATCGAGACCGGCAAAACCAATATCGTATGCCCAGCCGTCACCTCCGATAGCCCAGACTGTCTTGGAGGCGAACATGTCGCTCTGGTCAAGCACAGACTTCAAATCCGGATATTCCTTTGCCATTGGAGCAAGCATCGAAAGCAATTGATCTGCCGTTGCAATAGAATCCACCGCCTCGTCTCTGCTGTTGAGCCAAGCCTCAAGAGGAGCCTTAAGGAATGAGGGCGTAGAAGAGGATGCGATCAGATCCGTGACACTTTTTTCCAGCCGACGGCGACGATGACGCATAGCAAGGAGAATACCATAACCGAACTCTGCATTGTCTTCAAAAAGCGAGTTCGCCCATGCCGGTCCTCTACCGGAAAGATCGGTGGCACAGTATGCCGATGAAGGATAGTCTGCTCCCCATATTGAGCTACATCCGGTAGCATTAGCGATAAGCAGATGGTTGCCAAACAACTGGGTAAGCAATTTGACATATGGAGTCTCTCCGCAACCGGCACATGCGCCCGAGAACTGAAGGCCCGGAGTGCGCAACTGCGAACCGTTGACTGTAGCAGCCGGGAGAAGCCATGGTTTAGGCTCGACATGGGTCTTGAGCCATTCGAGATTTGACATCTCACGGTCAAGCACTTCATTGACCGGAGTCATGGTCAGTGCATTACCCGGACATATAAGCGAGCACGATGAACACCCAAGGCAATCCTCAGGATAATTCTGAATCCTGAAGCGGTAGCCTGACAGTCTCGATGAACCCTTAGCCTCCTTTGTTACGATCGTGTCAGGCGCATCAGCGGATTCAGATGGAGAGAGAACGAACGGACGGATGGCTGCGTGAGGACAGACAAGCGAACATTCAGCGCATTCGACACATTTCTCAGCTTCCCAAACCGGAACTCGAGTAGCGATGCGTCGGTGTTCGTAAGCGGTCGATCCGTTAGGAATCACGCCATCGGGAGAGAGAGCCGA
>JAIDUH010000102.1 GCA_029060285.1 Muribaculaceae bacterium
GGAATGATTGTGGAATATCATTTGCCGGAGGAGCACAGTGTGCATTTGGCAATAGTTGTCAAAGAGGCCTCTGATACGGAAGAAAGCGATCCGAGAAATGATGAATATAGGTTGCTAAACTTGGAGAACAAGTGGTGTCATGCCCGAATTTCAGATATTTCCAAGCCTTCATTTCCGGTATCAGACAGTTTTCGTGAGCGTCTTGAAGAGATTTATAAGAAGAAACTGAAGGAATTGGATGAAGGGACAATTTCTTTTACTGATCTTCTTGAATTATTATGAGATAAAAATATGTAACTATGTTAGGAGCGATAGCGGGTGATATCATAGGGTCGAGCTATGAGTTCACGAGAAGAAAGGATTATGATTTTAAGTTATTTACGGAAGAAAGTAGATTTACGGATGATACCGTCATGACTCTTGCGGTAGCGCAGTGGCTATACCGCTGTGAGGCAGAGAGACATAATGAGGAGCAGCTTGTAAGGTGTATGAAGGAGCTTGGAAGGGCATATCCAGGTGCCGGATATGGGAGTATGTTTAATGCATGGTTATGGCGAGAGGAGTCACATCCTTATGATAGTTATGGTAATGGCGCTGCTATGCGAGTAAGTCCGATTGGTCTGTATGCTTTGACGCTTCGTGATGCATTGGAAGGAGCCAAGATGTCAGCGGAAGTTTCGCATTCGCATCCTGAGGGTATAAAGGGTGCTCAGGCAGTAGCGGCTGCAGTTTGGATGGCGAATAACGGGTATCCTAAAAACGCGATAAGAGAGTATATTGAGCGTAAATTCGGATATGACATGTCAAGGACTATAGAAGAGATACGACCTACATACAAATGGGACAGTTCCTGTCAAGGATCTGTGCCGGAGGCAATCATCGCATTTCTTGAAGGGAAAGATTTTGAGGATGTGGTGAGGTTGGCAGTGTCATTAGGTGGGGATGCGGATACTCAGGCTGCCATTGCCGGAGGGATAGCGGCGTGTATCTATCCGATACCGGAGCATATTGTAGCGGAGTGTGAGAAGCGGTTGCCGCCTGAACTTCGGGATATAATGAGAAATTTTGAGCGATTCATAAGGAGTAGGAATCAAACTAATGAATAGACATATTCTTAGGTCAAGGTATTAATTTTTATAGAGGGGAAAAAGCGGTAACTTTGGGGTCTAAAATATTTAGAACTTATGGAACAGCTTAATGTGGATGAAATAATGGCTTTGCAGGCTCTCGGGATGAAGGATGCGGAGATAAGAAAGTTGCATCTGGATGATTTCGACCGGATGTTGGAGGAGAATCCGGATCTGGAGGATATGCTCGACAAGGCTAATGATTTGTTTGACCGTCAGGAAGAGCAGAGTGTCGTGTCTATTCCATGGCATGCGGCGTCTTTCCCGGAGCGACTAAAGAAGATAGGGCGTGATTGTCCGGCAGTGATACACTGCAAGGGGAATATCGGGCTGCTTACGCGGACGAACGCTATAGCCGTGATCGGTGCGCGTGCTGCAGACAAGTATGGCAATGAAGCAGCTTATTGCTTTGGAATGAAGTTCGCGGAGGAGGAGAACGTTATAGTGAGTGGTCTGGCTCTCGGATGCGATACTGCCGCCCATAAGGCGTGCTTGGATTCGGGTGGCGAGACTATCGCGATTGTAGGCAATGGGCTTGACATATGCCATCCGAAGGAAAATGTCAAGCTGATGGAGCAGATACTTTCTTCTGATGGCCTTATGCTTTCCGAACAGCCTTTTGGTGTCAAGGCGAATCCACGTCGGCTTGTGGCACGCAATCGGCTTCAGGCTGCTCTTTCGAATGCTGTAATCCTCGCGCAGTGCCCGGCACAGAGCGGAAGCCTGCATACCATGAGGTTTGCTCGTATGTATGGTAAGGAATCGTATGCCGTAGGATTCCGTAAATGGACAGTAGCTAATGCCGGCAACCGCATGCTGATTGAAGAAGGGCTTGCGGAGATGTTGCCGTTTTTTGAAAATTGGTATTCATAGGATAGGAAGATTCATCATGATTAGAATAGCCTCTTTGAGGTCACCAATAAATTAATGAAATATGATATTTGAGGAATTGCGGGAAATGGCGATTAATTCGCCACGGAGGGATGTGATACAATCTTCCAGATTATTAAGTATTATGTCAAGGATTTGCCGGGGCGTAATCTATGATTCATATGATGATCAAATACCTGTAATTGATGGGTCAAGCTATGCAACGCAAGAACATGTGCATAAGATAATGAAGATTGTGTAATATTTGCGAAATAGTTTAATCTGTCAGGCGGTCAGATTGAGAATGTAGCCCGTAAATATAAAATAGAGTATGTCGCTACCGGTGTACATCCCGACAAAGATAAGGTAAAGTCATTTTGCAAGGAGGAATATTTAAATCGGCGTAATACACATAGGCGTGTAGGTTTTTGAGCATATAGATATTTAAATCTAATATGAGTATATTTACTGATAAAATAGTAAAAATGCGCGATGTGAAGTTTGACAAGTCTTTGTTTGTCAACTTTACAACGGACACAGTTCTCGACAATCTCCTATGCAGCTATCAAGGACTTCCAAAGGGAGTGAACTATATGATAATAGGAGATCCAGGCGTAGGAAAGACTACGATACTGCTTGATATGCTTTCCAATATAAGACGTCGGCA
>JAIDUH010000103.1 GCA_029060285.1 Muribaculaceae bacterium
ATGAAGCGGAAGATGCCGTAAAGATGGCGGAAGCTTGATAAAAAGAATTGATCCTTTCATATTATTTTGTTATTTTTAATATTCGTAAATAAGTCGAAACAACTTCATTACCTCATCATATAGCTTCCAAGAATCCTTATCCCTTTTATACGGAATCTACCGTATCTTAAATTTTCAGCATTTTTTTATTTCATATTTGTCTTTTTCGCAATAAATTCCCGATATTTTCGTTTTCAAATATTATGAATAGAATAATTACTTTGCTTAGTGCAGCAGCGATACTTTTATCTTTCCCCTCATGCAATAAAAAAAATAATGATGAGCCGAAAGAGTCAAGAGCGAAGCGTACGGTGCTTATTTACGCAATCGCATCCAATAATCTTGCTTCATATCTCACGGATGACAAAAAGGAGATGATGCAAGCCGCTCCCGACGTAGCCGGGCTTGGCAATGACGTCCGTGTCCTTCTTTACAGCGTAGCTTCTCAGTCTGCCACTGAAGCCACTCTTGCCGAGCTTCTTCCCGACGCGAGCGGTAAATGGAGTTTCATGCCTTTTAAAACTTACGACAGAGACACTTTTTCCACTGACCCGACAAGAATGAGCGAGGTGTTTGAAGATATGCGTGAATCAGCTCCCGCTGATAAATATGGGCTCATCCTTTGGTCGCACGGCACAGGTTGGATTCCAAATTTCTCCGATCATAAGGTGCCTGAGGGTATGGCTAAAAGCTATGGAATGGATAAATATCAGGGTGTCACTGACTATTGTGACCTTCATGAACTTTCAGGTGCAATCCCCGACAGAATGTTTGATTACATCTGGTTTGACCTTTGCTATATGATGGGTGTGGAAGTGGCTTATCAACTCCGCAACAAATGCGATTACATTGCAGGATATCCCACAGAAGACTGGAGCATGGGCATGAACTATGAGACCACCCTTCCGATGCTTGTCTCTTCCACACCTGACTTGGAGGGAGCCGGAAAAGCATTTTACGATTATTACAATGATCAAAACATGGCTGTCACTGTGACTGTGATGAAGACAGATGGTTTCGAACGTCTGGCTCAGGCAGCAAGCGACATATATTCAAAGGGTAACCGGCCTCAAAATGCGATTGGTCTTCAAAACTACAGTCGCCTTAAGACGGCAATGTATGATTTTGGTCAGTATACCAAAAAATATCTCGACTTATCCGATCCGGAAGCTGCTGCCCTTGTGAGCGAATTTGATGATGCAATTCAGGAAATGACTCTATATGCAGGGTGTTCCACCAAAAACTTCAACGGAACTCAAGGAGCTTTCAACCCTGACGAATACTCAGGTCTTTCATGCTATTTCCCGGGAACCGCTGCTACAAATACAGATTCCTACTACTTCTCACTCGACTGGGCAAAAAGAGTAAATCCATAGGCCATCACCAAAAATACTCATTCCTTTCTTCGATTTTTGAGAAATTTTTCGTAATTTTGTAGCCAATTTACTCGTAAGATGAAAAATATCCGAAATTTCTGTATAATAGCCCATATTGACCACGGCAAGTCTACACTTGCCGACCGACTGCTTGAACGCACCAACACCATATCGGCAAAAGACATGGAAGCCCAGGTGCTCGACGACATGGATCTCGAACGTGAACGTGGCATCACAATAAAAAGTCACGCTATACAGATGGACTATAATCTGGATGGCGAACATTATACACTAAACCTTATAGATACTCCGGGACACGTGGATTTCTCCTACGAGGTATCCCGTTCGATAGCAGCCTGCGAAGGCGCGTTGCTTATTGTCGACGGCAGCCAGGGCATCCAAGCTCAAACTATATCAAACCTCTACATGGCCATCGACAATAATCTTGAGATTATCCCGATAATCAATAAGTGCGACCTTGAAAGTGCCAATCCGGATGAGGTGGAAGATCAAATTGTTGACCTTCTCGGCTGCGAGCGCTCTGAGATAATACGTGCTTCCGGAAAGACCGGTATGGGTGTCGATGAAATACTTAAGGCTATAGTAGAGCGGGTACCTGCGCCAAAGGGTGATCCTGAAGCTCCTCTGCAAGCTCTTATCTTTGATTCAGTGTTCAATCCTTTCCGTGGCATTATTGCATACTTCAAGATCGTCAACGGAACCATCCATACTGATGATTTCGTCAAATTTGTCAGCACAGGAAAAGAGTATCATGCAGATGAAATAGGAGTGCTTAAACTCGATCTTTCTCCGCGAAAGGAACTTTCGGCCGGAAATGTAGGATATATCATTTCAGGTATCAAGACATCCAAGGAAGTAAAGGTGGGCGATACCATCACTCATGTCAACCGTCCTTGCGACAAGGCGATCGACGGTTTTGAGGAAGTAAAACCGATGGTGTTTGCAGGAGTCTACCCAATCGATCCCGAGGACTTTGAGAATCTACGCGCCTCACTCGAAAAGCTCCAGCTTAATGATGCATCATTGACGTTCCAGCCGGAATCGTCGGCTGCCCTCGGATTCGGTTTCCGTTGCGGATTCCTCGGCCTTCTGCATATGGAGATCATTCAGGAGCGTCTCGGAAGAGAGTTTAATATGGATGTCATCACCACTGTCCCCAACGTGTCATATTTTGTCTATGACAAGAAAGGAAATAAGATGGAGGTACACAATCCATCAGGCCTTCCCGATCCTACTCTCATCGACCATATTGAGGAGCCATATATACGAGCCACAGTCATCACAGCAGCAGAATTTATTGGTCCAATCATGACCCTTTGTCTCGGCAAACGAGGTGAACTAATTAAGCAAGAATATATCTCCGGCAACCGCATGGAGATTACATTTGACATGCCGCTCGGCGAAATCGTGATCGACTTCTACGACAAATTGAAATCAATCTCCAAAGGCTATGCCAGTTTCGACTATCATATCCATGATTTCCGCCCCTCTAATCTTGTCAAACTCGACATCCTTCTCAATGGGGAAAGTGTTGATGCGCTTTCTACTCTCACCCATGCCGACAATTCAGTGAAATTCGGTCGCCGGATGTGTGAGAAACTGAAGGAGCTCATCCCGCGTCAGCAATTTGACATAGCCATTCAGGCTGCGATCGGCACGAAGGTGATTGCCCGCGAGACTGTGAAAGCCGTCCGTAAAGATGTTACCGCGAAGTGCTACGGAGGCGACATAAGCCGTAAGCGCAAATTGCTCGAGAAGCAGAAGGAAGGCAAGAAGCGCATGAAGCAGATCGGTAGGGTAGAGGTGCCACAGAAGGCTTTCCTCGCCGTGCTCAAACTCGACTAAATCTTCTCTCTCCTCTAAATATCTTCTCTCTCCTTACCTTTTTAATGTATTATCTCTCTTCTAAATATACGATAGAAATAACCCTTTAAATCTAATCTAACATGAAACCTCTAAGACTTGCTTTCTTAGGTCTGGCAGTTGCATCCCTTCTGCCATCTATCACCTCGTGTAAAAGTGATGAAAGTCCCTTCAATTGGACCATTTCTTCTGAAAACGCTAAAGCTATTATCAAGCTTCGCCTCAACGTTGAGGAGACACGGGCAGGAGAAATGTCCACATCGGCTGAACGGGAAATCAAGAAAGTCACGGTACTCGTTTTCAATGAGAAAGAGCAACTTGAGTTAAACAAATCTGTTAATGTCACTGCCGGTACGAATACTGTCAGTCTCGAAGTTTCCAATGGATTGAAGACTATTTATGCTGTCGCAGCGAAATCGAATGTGAATCCGGGATTTGGAATGAGTATTACGGATTATGAAAATAGGACCTTTAATTCCACATTGGCCAATTTGAAGACGGACGATGGCTTTGTTATGGTAGGCAAAAGTGGAGAGCAGCAAGTGATGATATCGGCTTCAGAAGAGGATTTGCCTTCTTCGAATATCTTTGACATCAAGCTTGAAAGGCTTGTGGCAAAGGCTCAGGTGAAAAGTGCAGCGGTTGACGGCTCTTCCTTTGGCATCAATTTCGGGGCAGCCTCTTTCAAGGCTTGTCAGCTCAACGAGAGAATGAGAGTTGTTCATAACGGTTCTGATGTGTTTGATAAATACGAAGATGGCAATAACAACGGCACTTATGACTATTATTCGCTTAGGGATAAGGAAAATTACACAGATGCGGTTGCTGATTTTACTGCTGACGGATGTGAATATATGTCTGAAAATATAGTGTCGCGGCCTCTGAGTGGAAACACAACTTATCTAAGTATTAGATTTGCCACAACTCCGGCGAAATATTATTCCTATAATTCTACTACATCGAAAGTGGAGGCTATCGGTGAGACCCCTGCCGCTTCCACTACATATTATACCGTAGGTATTCAAGATAAGACTAATGGCGTGGTTGACTATGCCCTTGACAATTCTTCAAAGCATATTATAACCTTTAAAAACCAAGAAGATGCTGCCGCTTATGCAGCATCGCTTAATAATGGAGACTCTTCGGCATTTACAGTCTCTCAGACAGATTCTCCAATGAAAGCTCCTTCTGTTTCGGAAGAGGCTGCTAACGCTTTGCAGTTTGAGGTTATTACATTTGACAGTGGTTATGCCTATTATCGTGTAAATATTGCTCATCAAGAAACTTCCGGTGATTCCGAAAAAAGCACTATCAAAGTAATGCGTAATAAATTCTATAAGGTGAACATTAAATCAGTCAAGAGTCTTGGATTCAGTACGGAGGCTTTGCTTCGTCCTGCCAATCCTGCTGCTGAGCTTGATGCAGAAGGACACTCATGGATTTCAGCTTCCATCTCAATCGCCGAATGGGATGAAGTAAACCAAAATGTGGATTTGTAATAAATTGATATTAGGTGCTTCTTAATGTACAGATATTCCCTGTCAAGTCTAATCATATTATTATCGTCGGTCATCACTTTGTTTTTCTTTTCGGGATGTGCTGATGATCTCCACAATCGAAATATATTCGATTGTGGAGCGGGGGATGCTGTCATTAGGTTTTCAGTTGAAAATGTTGTGCTGACACGTGATACTGATACTCAGGATATGGAGTCAGCAGTTGATCATGCATATCTCTTGTTTTATGCTGAAGACGCCTCTATCGATACCGGAATTCCTATATCGGCAGTAAGGGCTGAAGCGGATGCTGACTTTTCCGGCAAGCTAAAGTTCAAGATGCCCTTGCGTCTTCAGCCCAATACCGACTATCAGCTGCTTGCCATCGCAAACGCTGACAATTATGTTCCTGCCGGTTTCAATAATTTTGGAGAATATATCGAATCTTGGTGTGGAAAGGCTTCAGAAACTGAATATTCTCCCATGCTGTTGTATCACTCTGCTCCGATCACTTCAGAATCAGTGGAGAATCTTCCGATGAGTGGAGGTGTAGAGGGAAATTCTGTTTTTCGTTTTTCTTTGGATAATGGGACATACAATATCTCAGCTTCCTTATCATTCAGAAGGAAGGTTGCTCGAATTGACGTGGCTAATATAGTCAAGGATGGTTTTAAAGTGGAGGGTGTGCTCTTGTGCAACTGGCGAGATGCCGTAAGTGCATCTTCATCCAATCTTATGCTTGGAAATAGCTTAGGATCTGTGCATGGTATCTCTTCTGACGATAATTCTTCAGATGACAAGTTCATCAAGATGCCTGATGCGGATGAATCCGGAATCCAGAAGTTAGACAATATGCTTTATTGTTTCCCATCCATATCTTATGATTCTTATATTGGAGATAAGGAATCGACGGCTCTCATCATAAAAGCTAAATTTGGCAGTGACGCGCAATCCACCTACTATCGAGTCAACGTCGGCGCAAAAGGGAATGTCTCAGAAGTAAAAGCCAATACAAAGTATCTTGTCACTATCCAGTCGGTAAAGGGGAGTGGTGCCCCGACTCCGGAGGAAGCCTACTCGTCCACTGAGTCTCCCATTGTCCTTTCTGTGGTGGAAGACTGGGATCTTGAGGTTTCCAATTTCGCCATGGACGATAAAGGTAATTTCATTGTCGTCTCACGTGGTTTTGTTGAATTTGAAGGTAACGATACAGATAATGTTGAAATTGGAATCTTGACATCAAAAGGACTATCATGGACTGCAGAATATTTGCCGGATAATGAAGATTCAGCATCAGCATTCAGTGTCAGTTCAATTTCTAATTCAATTTTCATTTGTCCGAATGCTGCCAATGAAACTGAGAATGCTTTTTCGGGCAAGTGCAGGGTCTCGGCAACTACTTCATATGGAGATAACCTTATTGTAGATATTGCGTTGACCCAGCAACCATCTGAAGAAAAGCCATATGAGCCGACAATTCCGGATGATATGCCATTTGCCCTGATTCCGGAGTCATATGATCGCGTAAAGATTGATCACGAAAACCGTACGATTGAAATTGATGGCTTCGATCCTGACTGCTTCAACTCCTTTATCGACATTCCTTTCAAAGTGTATGTCAATCCCAACTTCAAAGAAGACGGATTATCAATGAACTCGACTCTTCAATGGCCATCAGAGGGTGTGCTTTCGAAGAATAAACATGATGATTATGTCTATTGCTCAAATTCTTTTTCAACAATCGCTTCAAATATTCGAGTATATTCTAAAACTCAGGATAAAGAATTGAGCTTTTCTCAAGCTGTTGCTCCTTCTACTGCAATTAATATTAAAGAAGGAGATATAGTATATATCTCAATAGGAGCTATGGGACCGGATGATCCAGAAATCGTCAGGAAGGTTGTCCTTAATTGTTGGGAAATAAAAATTGAATATGATCTAATTGTTAGGACAAAACCCACGATAATCGATGATGTTATCATAGCAGATGCTATAGGAAAACATTGGCTAATTTTTGATAGAAATATTCAAGACTTGTCAAATGCTACTTTTAGGGATTATATAGGTATAAAGTCCGATGGAAGAAAATATCAAGCGTACAATTATTTGTCGCAAAGTCCGAATGTCTATATTCCCTCAAAATACAAAGTTGAAGGAGAATCTTTCTTTGAAAATGCTCATGAATTATATTGTGGAGTAAAGGTAACATTTAGTCAAAGGAATGCATTGTATTCAGTCTCTACCGTAGCGAACTCCCCATTAAAAGACACTTGGCTTAAAAGGTACGAATATGCTGATGGACAAGATTGTTCTTCTCCCTTCTATGACAGTTCCAATAGCGACAAATGGAACATTCCGAGTGTTGATATATTAAAATTGTGTGCTTCAAAAATGAGGGTATCTAAATTAAGGATGTTTCTTATTTCTGAAGTGTCTGTAAAAGATGGTAAAAATATAATTCCTGTCTGTTGCTATTGGCCATATTCTGGTTTACCTATGGATAATTTAGTTAAATATGGTATAGACAATGGAACTTATGGTTATTATGCCACCAATGATACTGGAAATCCTGAGTCATTAATTTATATTTTTTGTGAGAATGATAAAATCAAGACAATGGAGGGAAATGACAATAAATTTATTGGACTAACTCGTCTGGTACGTCCATTGACCAATGATGAATTGGAGGATTACAAACTAAACTACCTTGGCTATGGTTCACAGCTAAAACTTTCCCTCTGTCATCCTGACACATACACTTCTGAAGGATGGCTCGCAAAATAAAATGTTCTAAGCTTCCAAATTCTTTTCAATGATAGTTTTCACATCCTCTCTCACCACCTCTGCGGACTTTGCGTGATATATAACGTCAGTCGCCTTATCGATATTAAATGCAGAATGAATCTTGACAATTTATTTGGATATTGATACCTAAAATTCTCTTAATTCTTCCAAATTTTTACTATATTTTCCCTATCAACACACCAAATACTTGCAGAATATCCATTTTTTTTGTAATTTTGCACCCTTGTAAGAAATACCCCGGCATATGAATTACGTCGGGTTTATGAATGCGATATGAAAAAAGAACAAAAGTCACTCTCCTCTAAAAAAGCTGCAAAGGCTAATGATGCCTCTGCGAAGCAAACAAAAGGTAAAGGTAAAAAGACTGTTAATGAGCCTGTTGGCTTTCCCGGCAAACTGCTTTTCGAGACAAGTTGGGAAGTTTGCAATAAAATCGGTGGCATCTATACAGTTCTTTCCACTAAAGCACGTGTGCTGAAGGAGCAGTTTGGTGACAACCTCATATTCATTGGTCCCGATGTCTGGACTGATGACAATCAATCCCCCTATTTTAAGGAATACAAGACTCTTTTGAAGTCTGCTAATAAACTCGAACTCCCTCACGGTATCACTCTGCGCACCGGACGCTGGGATATTCCCGGTTCTCCCGTGGTCGTTCTTATCAAGTTTGAGGGCGTTTATCCCGTCCTCAATGATATATATGGAGAAATGTGGCGCATGTTTGGCGTTGATTCTCTCCATTGCTATGGTGACTATCCCGAAGGTTGCGCTTTTGGTGTGGCTGCTGCTATCACAATGCAGGCTCTTGCCAAGCATTTTGGAGCAAAAGACTCTGAAGTGCTTGCTCATTTCAATGAGTGGACTACAGGAATGGGACTCCTTTGGCTTCGCAAGATCATGCCGGAAGCTGCATCCCTCTTTACTACCCACGCTACTTCAATCGGCAGGTCTATTTGTGGAAACGGCAAGAATCTATACGCATATTTCACCGGTTACAATGGCGACCAGATGGCGCGTGAACTCAACATGGAGGCAAAGCACTCCGTAGAGAAGGCAGCAGCAATCAATGCCGACTGCTTTACTGCGGTAAGTTCGCTTACAGCTGACGAATGTGCCCAGTTGCTTGACAAACGTCCTGAAGTGGTCACTCCCAATGGTTTTGAACCGGATTTCGTCCCCTCAAAACATACATATGCCGTTCTTCGCAATGCCGGAAGAAAACGCCTTCTCCAAATTGCTGAAAAAATGACGGGTAAGAAATGGAGCGATGAAACTCTCATAATAGCCACTTCCGGAAGAAATGAATATCGCAACAAGGGCCTTGACGTTTTCCTTGACAGCATGGCGGAACTTTCAAGGACCGGCGCAGCTTCACGTCGCGATATTCTTGCGCTCGTTCTCGTTCCGGCTTGGGTCAAGGAACCAAACGGTGAATTGCTCATCAACCTCACCCAAAACGGCGAACTGAGTGTTTGCCCTGACTATCTGACACACCGGCTCAACAACGAGGATTCAGACCCTGCTTGTTGCCGAATCGGTCAGCTCGAGCGGGAGCATCAGCTTGCCGGTCAAGGTCAGGTGAAGACAATATTCATCCCGTGTTATCTTGATGGAGCTGACGGAATAGTCAATATATCCTACTACGATATCCTTCCTGCTCTCGACATTACCGTCTTTGCTTCCTACTACGAGCCCTGGGGCTACACTCCGCTTGAGAGCATTGCTTTCGGAGTTCCGACCGTGACTACAGACAAGTCAGGTTTCGGACAGTGGGTGGAATCAGATGTAGCCGGCAAAAACATCGAATCTCCGATAGAATCTCTGCTCAAGACCGGCACAGTTGTTGCCCCTCGCAACGACAACAGCTATTGGGATACAGCCAAGACTATCGCCCACACTCTCGATGCTTTCTCCGGGGCTGACAAGAAGACAGTCGAAGCATGCTCAAAGGCAGCTTCAGCCACGGCGACTCTCGCAGACTGGAAGCTTTTCATCTCCAAATATGATGAAGCATTCCAAATCGCCGAGCATAACCGAGACAAAAGACTAAAAGAATTATAAGACTTATTAGCCTAATTAGACCAATTAGACTAATTAGACCAATTAGACTAATAAATAAGAAAAGAAAAAACTAAACAGATAAATATTTATGAAACTTCAAGTAAGCAACACCAACCAGCCCCAGTGGCACAACATGGTGGTTTCTAATTCTCTCCCCAAGAAGCTTCGTCCCCTTGAGGAAATCTCCAAAAACCTGTGGTGGGTTTGGAACAGTGAGGCTAAGAACCTCTTCCGCGATCTCGATCACGATCTCTGGCGCAATACCGGAGAAAATCCTGTTATGCTCCTTCAGCAGCTCAGCTACGAAAGATTTCAGGAAATACAGAACGATAAACTCTGGATGGACCGTATCGAGAAGGTCTACAATATGTTCCAGGAATATATGAGGCAGCCAATGCGCAACGACCTTCCTTCCGTCTCTTATTTCTCTATGGAATACGGTCTTTGCTCATGCCTCAAGATCTACTCCGGTGGTCTTGGCGTTCTCGCAGGCGACTATATCAAGCAAGCCTCAGATTCACGCATCAATATGACTGCGGTAGGTTTCCTTTATAGATATGGCTACTTCCAGCAGAGCCTCAGCATCGACGGTCAGCAGATCGCTAACTACGAATCGCAAAACTTCGACCAGCTTCCCATTGAGGCAGTTCTCGGTGAAGATGGCCAGCCGATGATCCTTGAAGTGCCTTATCCAGGCCGCATCATCTACTGCCATGTATGGCGTGTAAACGTAGGCCGTATGAAGCTCTACCTGCTCGATACTGACTTTGACATGAACTCAGAATATGACCGCCCGATCACTCACAAGCTCTACGGCGGCGACTGGGAAAACCGTATCAAGCAGGAATATCTGCTCGGTATCGGCGGTATCTATATGCTCAATAAGCTCGGTATCCACACCGACATCTACCACGCTAACGAAGGTCATGCTGCTCTTCTCAACCTGCAGCGCCTTGTGGAATATGTTCAGAATGATCATCTCCCATTCAACGTGGCTCTCGAAGTGGTTCGCGCAAGCTCCCTTTATACTGTTCACACTCCCGTGCCTGCAGGCCACGACTACTTCGACGAAGGTCTCTTCGGCAAATATATGGGTGAATATCCTGCTAAACTCGGCATCTCTTGGCAAGACCTTATGAATATGGGCCGTGAGAATCCCGACAGCAACGAGAAGTTCTCCATGAGCGTGTTCGCTCTTAACACCTGCCAGGAGGCCAACGGCGTAAGCTGGCTCCACGGAGAGGTTTCCAAGAAGATGTTTGCCGGTGTATGGAAAGGATATGATCCGGCAGAAAGCCACGTTGGATATGTCACCAACGGCGTGCATATGCCTACATGGGCTGCTTCTGAATGGAAGGAGTTCTACGCAGAAAAACTCGGTCCTCAGGTATTTGAAGACCAGAGCAACCCCGAGGCATGGAAAGGAATCTTCAAGGTCGGCGACGACGAGATCTGGAACATGCGTATGACGCTCAAGAACAAGTTCATCAACTTCGTTCGTAAGGATTTCCGTGAGAAATGGCTTCGCAATCAGGGTGATCCATCTGCTGTAATGCAGATCATGGACAAGATCAATCCCAACGCTCTTATCTTTGGATTCGCACGTCGTTTTGCCACATACAAGCGTGCTCATCTTCTCTTCAACGACCTCGACCGTCTTGCTAAGATCGTCAACAATGAGCAGCGTCCCGTACAGTTCATTTTCTCCGGCAAGGCTCACCCTGCTGACGGTGCAGGCCAAGGCCTTATCAAGCACATCATGGAGATCAGCCGCATGCCTCAGTTCCTCGGCAAGATCATCTTCCTTGAAGACTACAATATGATCGTGGCCAAGCGTCTTGTCACCGGTGTGGATGTTTGGCTTAACTTCCCGACCCGTCCTCTCGAGGCTTCCGGCACTTCAGGCGAAAAGGCTGAGATGAATGGCGTGCTCAATTTCTCTGTGCTCGACGGATGGTGGTATGAAGGTTATAAGTTTGATGAGCAAGCCGGTTGGGCACTCACCGAAAAGCGTACTTTCACCGACCAGGCTCAGCAAGACAAGCTTGATGCTGCCACTATCTACTCCATGCTCGAGAATGAGATCATCCCTCTCTACTATGACAAGAACTATAAGGGATATTCTCCGGAATGGATCCAGTATATCAAGCGCTCTATCGGCAACATCGCGCCTCACTTCACAATGAAGCGTCAGCTCGACGACTACATCTCACGCTTCTATGAGCCGGAGGCCAAGCGCTCTGCAGAACTCCAGGCTCACGACTTCGCAAAGGCTCGCGAGATCGTAGCATGGAAAGAAGCTGTAGCTTCCAAGTGGGATCAGATCGAGGTGCTTGCCGTAGATTACAATGAGAGTGTCAACAACACTTATCACACCGGCAGTGACTTCACAGTGAAATGTACTCTTGACACCAAGGGTCTCGGTGATTCAATAGGTGTAGAGCTCGTAAGCTACAAAGAGCATGACGGAGTTTCTGATTTCGCCGGCACCAAGCAACTCAAGGTGGTTGCCCACAATGGTTCGATCGTAAGCTACGAGCTTGACGAGAAGCTTACAGATGCTGCCACCTACCGCTATGCACTCCGTATGTATCCGAAGAATGCGATGCTTCCTCACCGCATGGACTTCGCCTACGTACGCTGGCTCTAAGATATTCCACTTCATTATAATAAAAGGGCATCCCGGCTGCAAAGAAGCCGGGATGCTTTTTTATATTCTAAATTTTCAATTCTAAATTCTCAATTAAATAAGAAATATGCTTTAAAACATATCAAAAAATTGCTCATTATTGCAAAATTATTACTAAATTGCGTCCGCAAATGCGAGAGAATCGTGTTTTGCCACTCTTCTCCACACAAAAACCTATAAAATTTTTATCCATGAAGGTCTACAAAACTAACGAAATCAAAAACATAGCGCTCCTTGGCTCCAAGGGGTCAGGTAAGACCACCCTTGCCGAGTCTATGCTTTTCGAGTGTGGTGTGATTAAGCGTCGCGGCACTGTCGCCGGCGGCAACACTGTCTCCGATTACTTCCCGGTAGAAAAAGAATATGGCTATTCTGTATTCTCTACAGTGTTTGCCGCAGAGTTCAATAACAAAAAATTAAACATCATCGACTGCCCGGGAGCTGACGACTTCGTAGGCAATGCTTACACTGCCCTTGGTGTGACTGACATAGGCGTGGTGACTGTCGATGCTGAATATGGTGTGGAAGTCGGCACTGAAAATATAGTGCGTACCACTGCAAAGCTGAATAAGCCCGTAATCTTCGCGCTTAATAAGATGGACGGCGAGAAAGTGGATTACGACAATGTCATGGAGCAACTCCGTGAGCATTTCGGCAATAATGTTGTGGCTATTCAATATCCTATCAATGCAGGTCCCGGTTTCAATGCCATCATAGACGTTCTTCTTATGAAGAAATACGAGTGGGGACCCGACGGAGGTGTGCCTACTATCTCAGAAATCCCTGCCGACCAATTGGAAAAAGCTAAAGAACTCAACGGAATCCTCGTGGAAGCTGCCGCTGCTAACGACGAAGGCCTCATGGATAAATTTTTCGGTGACGAACCGCTTACCGAGGATGATCTCCGTATGGGTATCAGAAAAGGACTTATCGAACGTTCGATATTCCCTGTCATCTGTGTGAGTGCAGGCAAGGATATGGGCGTGCGCCGTATGATGGAATTCCTTGGCAATGTGTGTCCTTTCGTCGATGATATGCCGGCTCCCGAGACGGTTGACGGAGTTCCTGTATCTCCGGATCCTAACGGCCCGCTCAGCGTATTCTTCTTCAAGACTTCAGTAGAACCACACATCGGAGAAGTTTCCTATTTCAAGGTGATGAGCGGTACGCTCAAAGCCGGTGCCGACCTCGAAAACGTTGACAGGGGAGGTAAGGAGCGTCTCGCACAGATATTCACAGTCTGTGGTCAGATCCGTACCCCGATAGATGCTCTTGAGGCAGGCGACATAGGTGCAGCTG
Source organism: Muribaculaceae bacterium (assembly GCA_029060285.1). Classification (GTDB taxonomy): domain Bacteria; phylum Bacteroidota; class Bacteroidia; order Bacteroidales; family Muribaculaceae; genus Lepagella. Next base: position 13,650 of record JAIDUH010000103.1, read on the forward strand.
TTAAGCTTAAAGATGTGCGCACCGGTAATACCCTTGACGAAAAGGGTTGTGAATATAAATTCAACTTCATCAAATATCCGGCTCCTAAGTATACTCGCGCCATCAAACCGGTCACCGAGAGCGATGCAGAGAAGCTTGCTGGTATCCTTACCCGCATGCATGAAGAGGATCCGACTTGGATCATCGAGCAGAGCAAGGAGCTGAAGCAGACTCTCGTAAAAGGTCAGGGTGAATTCCATCTCCGCACCCTCAAATGGAGAATTGAGAACAACGAGAAGCTTCCTATCATCTTTGAAGAGCAGAAGATACCTTATCGTGAGACCATCACGAAGGCTGCGCGTGCAGACTATCGCCATAAGAAGCAGTCAGGCGGCAGCGGCCAGTTCGGTGAGGTTCACCTGATCATAGAGCCTTATACTGAAGGTATGCCTGAACCTGACAGCTACAAGTTCGGCAGCCAGGAATTCAAGATGAATGTCCGCGACAAGCAGGAGATTCCTCTTGACTGGGGTGGCAAGATCGTTGTCTATAACTGTATAGTCGGTGGTGCGATCGATGCACGTTTCATACCTGCAATTGTCAAGGGCCTTATGGACCGTATGGAGCAAGGTCCTCTTACCGGCAGCTATGCCCGCGACGTGCGCGTGATGATCTACGACGGCAAGATGCACCCGGTAGACTCTAACGAAATATCTTTCCGTCTGGCAGGACGCAACGCATTCTCTAAGGCTTTCCGTGAGGCTAATCCGAAGATTCTTGAGCCTATCTATGATGTAGAGGTGCTCGTTCCTGACGATTATCTTGGCGACGTGATGAGCGAACTTCAGGGTCGCCGTGCTATCATCATGGGTATGGATGCAGAGCATGGTATCCAGAAGCTTCAGGCAAAGGTGCCTCTGAAGGAAATGGCAAGCTACAGCACAGCCCTCAGTTCCATTACCGGCGGACGAGGCTCATTCTCAATGGAGTTTGCAGGCTACGAGCTCGTGCCCGGCGACGTTCAGGAGAAACTCCTCAAGGCTTACGCCGAGTCTCAGACTGAAGATTGATTCTGACTTCGCATTGCGCAATGCGCAATATTAACAACGCCCAACATAACCCACTAACTTATCTCCCGAAATCCGGCTTCCACTCTTATGTGGTGCCGGATTTCTTTAGTAATAGAGGGTTATCCGTGCCCGTTCAAGCGAGAATAGGGATAATTTCTAAATATTTGTTAAAGATAATTTCTAAATTAAACTTTTTGCTGCCAATCGTCTCTATATAGTAAACAATCATTAACAAACAGGATGGCTTGAGCGTAAGCCGAAGCTTCCACAATACCGACAGAGTTATGAAGAAAATTTTACTTATCGTGGCTCTCTCCCTCTCTTTAGGAATTGGCAACATGAACGCCGACGGAAATCATCGCGGCAACAACCGCGGCGGAAATAAGACCGAGCAGAACCGTGGCAACAATCGTCCCGGTAACAGCGGCAACCACAATGGCGACAGCCGTCCCGGCAACAGCGGCAACCACAATGGCAATAGCCGTCCCGGCAACAACAGTAAACCGAATAATAATTACCGTCCCGGCAACAATAAGCCGAACAATAATTTTCATCCCGGCAATAATGGTCATCACCATGACTATCGTCCCGGCGGACCCGGACATAGTGCGCCTCGCCCCGGGGTAGGAGCAGGATATCAGCCCTCCCGTCCGACCCCTCCGCCTCCACATTTGCGCCCTGTTCCTCCGAGAAATCCCAGACCATACGTGCCACCTATTCCCAATCCGAACCTTGCATACGTAGTCGGAGCAGCAAAGGTGATCTTCAACGGTCTCATTATGGCGAATGTCAATATTCCTACATTTCAGGTGCTTGACTACGGTTATGCTCGCGATGCATGGAACGTCTACTATCTCGGTCGTGTTCTTCCGGGTGCTGATCCCGCCACTTTCGAGATCCTGCCCAACGGCTACGCACGCGATGCCTGGACCCTATACTACTATGGGCGTCCCATATGACAGAAATTTCATAAAGATCTGAAAAAAGTCTCTTGCCCACAAAAAGGCAGGAGACTTTTTTTATCAATAATTTTTTGCGGGATTTGTAAAAAATTATTAATTTTGTATCCCGTTATGAAGAAAGGATTCGACAACGACAAGTATCTTAAGATTCAATCTGAACATATTCAGGAGAGAATCGCTCATTTCGG
>JAIDUH010000104.1 GCA_029060285.1 Muribaculaceae bacterium
TCTCCAATCTTTGCAAACCATTCATCTTGGGAGAGAGTTACTTTTTCAACTTCTATCAGATTTGGCGTGACCACTACATGACATTCTGCATATACCTCGGCATTGGCAGCTGCGCTCACGCGAATCCAAGCCTCACCAGCAGCGACTGCAACGGTATGGCCGTTTTCATCGACACCTACAATATTCGGATCGCTTGAGGTCCATGTAAGTGTCTTGTCTGTCGCATCATCGGGAAGGGCTGTCGCCGCGAGGTCGATCTCATCGCCAGTCTTTGCCAACCATTCATCCTGTGAGAGAATAACCTTCTCAACAACTATCACATTGGGACTGACCACTACACTACATTCCGCATATATTTCGGGATTGCTTGCCACGCATACACGGATCCAAGTCTCACCTGCAGCGACTGCAACGGCATGGCCGTTTTCTTCGATTCTCACAATATTCGGATCGCTTGAGGACCATGTAAGGGTCTTGTCTGTCGCGTCCTCGGGAAGGACGTAAGCCACAAGATCGATCTCGTCGCCGATCTTTGCCAACCATTCATCTTGAGAGAGTACAATCTTTTCAACTTCTATAGTATTGGGACTTACCACTACATGACATTCCACATATATCTCGGGATTGGTTGCAGCGCATACACGAATCCAAGCCTCACCGGCTGCGATTGCAACGGTATGGCCGTTTTCGTCGACACTTACAATATCTAAATTGCTTGATGACCAATTCAGCAGCTTGTCTGTCGCGTCCTCGGGAAGCACGGAAGCCACAAGATCGATCTCGTCGCCGATCTTTGCCAACCATTCCTCTTGGGAGAGAACTAATTTTTCAACTTCTATCGGATTTGGCGTGACCACTACATGACATTCTGCATATACCTCGGCATTAGTCATTGCGCTAACGCGAATCCAAACCTCTCCAGCAGCGAGTGCCTTGGCATGACCATTTTCGTCAACACTCACAATATCAGAATCGCTTGAGGACCATTCAAGTGTCTTGTCCGCTGAATCGTCTGGTATAATAGTTGCTACCAAGTTAATCTCATCTCCTATATTCGGAAGCCATTCATCCTGGGAGAGAACAACTCTCTCTATATTTATAATTCCGGGGAGATCTTCAATAATATATTTAAAATTCTCCCATATAGGTGCTGTTCTATACAATGGATATGATCCTTCAGGAATATGGACAATACATTCATCATAATTCACAAAACCATTAAAGGTGGTTTCATCTGCTTCTGGAGGAATGTTTCCATGAATGCTTATTGATTGCAGAATCCCTGTCAACGCATTGAAAATATAATTGTGGGCAAGCGACTTGACTGTGGACGGGATGGAAATAGAATGCAACGTACTGTTGCCGAAAGATTCACTGCCAAATAACAATATCCCTTCCTGCACCTCCACATCATTCAATTCCATGCAACTGTAGAATGCCTTGTCATCTATGGATGTCACCGTGATTCCGTTTGCTTTAGAGGGGATGACATAATCTCCACAATACATATCGTAACCTCTGACGACTTTCAAAGACAATCTTTGATCATCAGTGAACCTGTAATAGATGCCATCGATTTGCATTAGCCCTTCATGAGTCGGCACTACATTGAAGCGCTTCTCAACAGCTTTGTCTGCTGTCTTCGCTGTCAATATATAGGCACCCTCAGCCGGGAATGACACCATAAACTTACCATCCTCATCATAGATATCGGCTTGCTGGAATCCTCCATCCGGCACTATCGATTCATAGAGTATGGGGTTGCCATCTGAAGAATATCCTGTCAATTCAACGGATTCGCCAACGGCACACCGGAACTCTTGATCCCAGATGATTTCCGGTGCCACAACTGGCCCGTTCACCGTAACATGACATTCTGCATAAATCTCGGGGTTAGATGCTGCAACTACGCGGATCCAAGCCTCGCCGGTAGCGATTGCTTTGGCATGGCCGTTTTCGTCGATGTTTACTATATCTGAATCGCTTGATGACCATGTCAAGGTCTTGTCTAACGCATCCTCAGGAAGCACAGTCGCCACAAGATCTATCTCGTCGCCGACATTTGCCATCCATTCTTCTTGTGAGAGAATCACATTTTCAACTTTTATCGGATTGGAAGTCACGACGACATGACATTCCGTATATATCTCGGAGTTCCCATATCTCGCACGTATAGTGGTTTCACCGGGAGAGACAGCGGTTACTTTTCCATATTTGTCTACAGTTGCAATGTTCGTATTTAAACTATTCCAATAAGTATCACAAATCATATAAGAATTTTCAGGATAAGTGTATAATTTCAAATAAAAATTATCACCTTCTCCCAAATGGACAGAAGTTTTATTAAAATATATAGATTCTGCCTCCACTAAATTATCTAAAGGAACTATATTTTTAGCTTGACCCCATACTGAAGAAAATTCATAAGAATTCAATTGTTCACGTGGTACGAAAAGAGTTCCATCTTTTATCAGTTGGGAGCCATTGAAAACATCTGATTCACACACTGGAGGTTCAATCGCCTTGCAAACAACATACTTTAAATTAGTATTCGATGCAAAAGCCTTTTTTTCTAAATTCCTTATATTGGATGGCAATATAACTGATTTGAGATTTTCACAATAACTAAATGCACCTGAAAAAATAGATCTTAGATTTAAACAGCTTGATAAATCCAAATCAAGAATTTTTACACCCCAACCATTATCTGCTCCCGCGAATGCATAAGTCCCTATAGACTCTAAATTAACACAATTATCAAAATTTAAGTTTGCTATATTATAGCACCCATCAAATGCATAATCCTCAATGGATGTCAAAGTTGAATTGAATTTCACACTTTTTAGATGAGCATAGTCATTAAAAGCGTATTTATTTACAGTTGTGACAGATGTAGGCAGTTCTAAATACTCCAAGCACTCTCCATCGACAATCAACTGGGGGGCATTGGATGGACTCGCTGAGATAGGATTATAACAGCAACCTCTGACACCACCTCCAACAAATTTTATGTTCATCCAGTCCTCTATTTTTTTAATTCTTACTTCTTTTATATTACGGCAAGACTGAAATGCATTACAATCAATACTATTCAGATTATCACAACCGGTTAAGTCTATATAATTTAATGCACAACCTGCAAATGCAACGCTTCCAATATTATATAAATTATCCAAATTCGATAGATTAATTGAAGATAAACTCCCACACCCATAAAACATTCCGGAGGGTATGTATTGTAGAGATTTACATCCCAATATGTTAACATTTTGCAAATTACCGCAACTCGAGAAAACACTCTTCCCCAGATTGATAAGTGACTCACAATTTGACAAGTCTATATTTGTAAGAGACCCACACCATTCGAATGCACTCTCCCCTATAGTCTTAAGAGAGTTACATTTTGAAAAATTGATGTTTGATAATTCATAACACCAATCAAAAACATTTGCTCCAATAGTAATTAATGTAGATGGGAATTCAACACTTAACAAACTTCTACAATGTGTAAATGTATAGCTTTTTAGTGTCTTAATTCCTTCTGGCAAACTAAGGTTAATCACCTTCTCCCCATCTATGTATAAGTAACCATGAGAACTAAGCGGATTAGAAGTTAATGAATCAAAATCAATATTACACCAGCTCATTAAATCTTCTGCATACACTGAAATTGCCCTGCAATTCAAAAAAGCACAATAATCCATTGAAGTAACAGTACTGGGAATATTTATAGAGGTTAACCCACATTCACAGAAAGCGTACTTTTGAATAGAAGTTATGGATTTAGGGATTGTCACTGAAGTAATACCATTGCAACCGTTGAAACTATACTCACCTATAGTTATAACAGTATATTCATCTCCTTTGTATATAACTGTTTCAGGAATCTCCAGTGATCCTGAAACATTATTCCCTGCTGTGTCTATTGAGCCTGCTTTTGTCTTACAAGTTCTATCCTCTTTACTGACGATCGTATACTTAAGCGTTTTTCCTAAATATTCATAACTAAAATCTTGCGCAAAGAGATTAATTCCACACAATAAACCAATCAATAGATAAATATATCTCTGAAAAAGCATAGATTTAAAGACAATATGTTTCATTAACTTAAATTATTATTGGAGTTTTAAATATTCTAAATGTTATCCTCAGCTTCCCAAACGGTATAATAAATTTTCATTTGTGTTCTATACCAAATTATAGGGACGAGGATGAAAAACAGTATTAAAATTGACATGACAACTACGTTCCATGTTTCTGGAAGATAGTATCCAGCCCATACCACATAATAGCCTATCAATAACCAGATTGTTTTCAGGAAATTTTCGTGAGATTCCATAATGGGCAAATCATGGAGAGCTCCTTCTTCAAGTCCTTTGTAATATGCTGCAATATATATTTTTTTTATTGTATCAGGATCTGACGTATCAGAATGAGTAATTTCGGCACTGGAATCTTTGTTGTATCTTTCTTTGGACAGAATTAGCATAGTTGGATTCAAACGCAAGCAATGAAATATTTTTCTTACTATTATGAAATCCCAAATAATTCCTATTAAATAAAAACCTATAAAAAGGATGAAATACAACAAACAGGTAAAACTGGCAAATTCAATTCCCTCAAAATTGCCATTATAAGATTTTAATATCCAAGGAGTCCACAAAAGAGAACCTGGAATCAATTTACCTAAGAAATCATAGAATGATATTCCAGATATTTCCATACTCTTTTTTTCATCTTCCGGCAAACCTCACACACTCCGAATAAAGTTAGGTTAATAAAAACGCCAAAGACGTGAGGCTATTCTGCGTCACGTCCTTGAGTATCAGGTATCGCCAAACACCTTCCTTGAGAGAACTGAAGACTGCGTAGCCCCACGTCCGGATATGAGTGTCATCCCGGATGGATACAGTCCATCCTTGATATAGGGATATCCAGAAAATGGGCATTCTTCACCGAATGTTCCCCTCAAGTATGCAGTTTTGGCGATTTCGATACTCGGGACAACGGCAAAATGCCTTTGGCGTTGTCGCTATCGCCGCATCCCGGTCTCTACCGGTATGGGTCCGAATGGGCCGTCGGCAATAGTAACTTTGCAAAGATAATACATTTTTTGAAGAATGCCCAATTTTTTATGCTATTTTTCTTTAAGATTCTTTGCATGTTCTACGGCATACGGCTACGAGCCGACACAAAATTAATGCTGATTTCGGGATTGTGCAAGAGTGACATTGGTTCAATTTGGTTCAGGGATGCTATTTTTCTTGCGTTTCTTTTCTTGCTCACTGCGTTCGCAACACAATCGCCCTCTTTAGATCACTCTGCTTATTTGGTGGTTTGGATTATATTGCTTAATTTTGCGGTATGAAGACGAATTTTAAGTTGATAGTATGGGCATGGTTAGTGATGCTGATGGCAGGATGTGTCGGTGAGAAGGAGGAACCGGAATGGTATCTCCAGCCCGGCGATGTACTTCCTGACTTCGAGGTGGTGACGATTGAAGGCGAGAAAGTCGGTTCTGCTGATTCTTATAAGGCAGAGCTTATTATCGTTTTTTTTAATACTACATGTCCTGACTGCCAACGGGAGTTGCCGATATTGCAGAGACAGTATGAAGATAATTTAAGTCTTCCTAAGAGTGAGAGATCCCAGTATATATGCATTTCCAGAGAGGAAGGGGCTGCTGATGTAGAGCAGTATTGGAGTGAGAATCACCTTACACTCCCGGTATCTGCCCAGAATGATCGAAGTATATATTCTAAGTTTGCGTCAATCGGGATTCCACGTATCTTCTATGCCAAAGATGGGGTTATCACAAAGTCTAATTAACTCACTCAACTTACGAAAAATCTTAATTATCACGCAAGGGCGCAAAGTTTTTTCAACGATTAACTATAAACGATTAACGATCAATTTAGCTTCGCGACTCGGTTTTGGCAAGATCGCAATGATTACGGCCTGCTTCGCATCGGCTGGAGCACGCAGAGACAGCTACGCAACTTAAAAATTCTGATCATTACCTATAATGAATTAGAACAAACGAAACTTGAATTAATCATAATATACCGACAGAGCTGTGAGATGCACCGAGCGTGCACTCTTTTTTCAGACTTTTGGGTAAGAAATTTGTGGGATTCGTAAAATCTGACTAAATTTGCAGAATGAAGAAAAGGTTAGAAAAGGTCATGATGATGCTCGCATCAGGAATAATGCTGATGTCAAGCTCTATTTGTTATGGAGAGAATTATTTCAATACTATTCTTGGCAAGTCTGATGAAAAGACAAGAGCTAAGATAGATGGAGTATGGAATCATTTCTTTACCCCGGGAGATATGTCTGTGTATGAAAACGACGACCAACACAGTGTCTACTATCTCGACGGAGACAAAGGTTTCATATTGGATACCGGCAGCAACGATGTCAGGACTGAAGGAATGTCTTACGGTATGATGATAAGCGTGCAACTCGATAAACCTGAGGTGTTTGATCGACTATGGAGTTGGAGCAAGAAGTACATGGCATATAGCACGGATTCTCCTTGGGATGGCTATTTTTGTTGGCAATGTGCTCCGGACGGCACAAAGATTGGGGGAAGCAATGCCTCGGATGGAGAATTGTATTATGTCACTTCCCTATTGCTTGCCGGAGAAAAGTGGAACAAACCGGAATATACTGCCGAAGCAAACCAGATTCTTGAAAAAATAATGTCGAAAGATGGAGATGCAACAGGAGTTTATGATCTCTTTGACAAGGATAAGAAGCTGATTACCTTTGTGCCGGACAGCGTGGGACATGTCTTTACAGATCCCTCCTATATGCTTCCTGCTTTCCTTGATTTCTGGGCTACAAAGGCCTCCACAAACAATGATTTCTGGAGAGAAGCTGCCACCGCTGCCAGAGAACATCTTGCAAAAAGCGCACATCCGGAGACGGGTCTTCATCCTGACTACAGCAACTATGATGCCACTCCATACGCATGGCCTAAAGCGGGTTATGACACGTCAATCTATATGTATGATGCCATACGTTGCGCTATGAATATCGGAATGGACGCCTATCTTACAGGGAAAGACATTGACCGTCAAGGCGACGTAATTGGTAGGCTGCTCAAATTCTTCAAAAAGGATGGTTGCAGTCATGCTCATTTCAACTTAGACGGCACGAATGCTTTTGATGATTACACGTGCGGCATGGCAGGTTCGAATGCTGTCGGAGCTTTGGCTTTGGCTAAATCAGAGGATGTCGAGAAGCAAGCGTTGGCAAAAGACTTCATAGAGCAACTTTGGAATGCGGAACTACCGACAGGCAAATACCGCTACTACGTAGGGATGGTCTATTTCCTTTCTCTCCTCCACGTCTCCGGCAATTTCTCTTTGCAGTAAATATTTTTATCTGACTTGGACACACGATCAGTGTGTCTTTTTTAGAACAATTTTATTAACAATGTTGTTAATCAAAAAAGATAAACAATATTGTTATGAATAATTCAACAACAGACAATACACTTCAAGATACTGAACAGGCGATACTTATGGCTGCCGAAAGGGAATTCCTCTCGAAAGGATTCGCCGGTGCGAGGACTACTTCCATAGCGGAGGCTGCCGGAGTGACCCATGCCATGCTTCACTATTATTTCCGTACTAAGGCAAAACTTTTCGACCGCGTGCTCGGCGAGAAAATAAGGCTTCTGAAGGAGGCTCTTTTCAGTTCATTTGACTATTCAAATGCATCTTTGGAGGAAATCATTAAGACTATCGTGGAGAGACATCTCGACTTTATTGCTGCCAATCCAGAACTGCCCCGTTTTATCATAGAGGAAATATATAATGATCAGGAGCGTTCGAGTATCTTCATCGAGCAGCTTTCCAAGTATGCACCATTGATGATCGGAGCGATACAGGCGAAGATAGATGAAGCGGCGGAAGAAGGCAAATGCAGGAAGTTGGATGCCAGGATGCTGATGCTCGACATCGCGTCTCTAAATATATTCTCGTTTATGGCGGCTCCGGTTGTGAAAGCTGCATTAGGCGACCTTACTGCAGATCCAAAGGCTTTCCTTGCCATGAGAAAGAAGGAGAATTATGATACAATCATGCGAAAACTTGCAAGAGTCAACTATTAACGATTAACGATCAACGACCAACGATCAACGATCAACTGTCAAGAGTCAAGGGTTAATAGTTAAGGAGTTAAGAATATGAAGTTATTTATGAAGAAGATAATTTTGATTGTGCTGGGAGCAATTTGGGTTTTGAACCTAAAGGCGCAGATTACAATTGAGGAATGCTTGACGAAAGCTGAGGCTAATTATCCGCTAATCAGCAAATATGGGTTGCTTGATGCATCTCTGGATATTGACCTAGCCGAGATCAACAACTCATGGTTGCCTCGGATTGGGGTATACGGACAGGTCACAGGGCAGAACGTAGTGCCATCTTTTCCTAAGACGCTTACCAGTATGCTTGACCAAATGGGTCAATCTATGAAAGGGCTTGGAAAGGTACAGTATAAGATAGGAGTCGATGTATCTCAAAACATTTGGGACGGAGGTTCTTCAAAATCCCAACGTGAGCTGAAACGAGCGCAGGAAGCTGTCAACAGATCTGCTCTGGATGTAGAGATGTACGCCCTGAGACAAAGGGTTGAATCTGTCTTCTTTGCTATTCTCCTCATTGAAGAGCAGATAGAGCAAAGCGAAATCACCTACAATCTTCTTCAAAAGAATCTCGAGCAAATTCAATCGAAAGTCAGAAATGGAGTCGCGATGCAATGTGACGCCGATATGGTCGAGGCGCAAGCTTTGGCTTTGAAGCAGAATATAGCGCAAGCCAAGAGTGCCGCTGAAGGATATAGGGATGTACTGGAGCTCTTCATTGGGGAGACAATCAATGGGATGAAACTGGAAAGACCATCAGCTGACATACCGGCTACGAATGACAACAATAGACCGGAATTAAGACTATTTGAGCGTAGGCTTCAGGCTAATGAGACAATGCAACGTTTGGCCGATGCTTCACTTATGCCCAAAATAGGCTTTTTTGCGCAAGCTTACTATGGCTACCCAGGCTTTGATTATTTCGAGAGCATGATGAAACATAACCTATCTTTCAATATACTTGCCGGGATAAAGGCATCATGGAATATAGATTCCTTCTACTCAAAGAAAAATACCCACAGCCAAACAATTGTAAAAGCGCAGGAAATTGAGGCAGACAAGGAGCTATTCTTATTCAACAATGAGATGCTGTCAGCTTCGCAAAAAGAAGCTATACGAGGGCTGAGGGAAGTGATGAAGGATGATGCCCGTATAATCCAGCTTCGTGGAAACGTAAGACGAGCAGCAGAATCGCAACTTGCCAACGGAGTAATCGACGCTACTGCCCTTCTCACCAAAATATCGGATGAAAACATAGCTCAATTGAATGCACGACTTCACGAAATCCAACTTATAAAAGAAATCTACAACCTAAAATATACTCTAAACAAATGAAACCATACACACTTTCCATCGCCATATTTACATTGCTTTTCGCATCTTGCAAGAAAACACTTGAATATGATGCCACAGGCATTTTTGAAGCAACGACTGTCACCGTTTCAGCCGAGACATCAGGGAAAATCTTGTCGATGACAATTCAGGAAGGGGATAGCGTCACAAAAGGAGAGACCATTGCAGTAATTGACACCACTCTCTTGGTGCTTCAGCAAAAACAGATTGAGAGCCAAAGGCAATCAGCAGAAAGCAATTCTCCGGATATCGCTGCACAAGCAGCCGCACTACGGTCTCAAATAGCACATCAGCAGCATGAGTGTGAACGTTTTGCCCGTCTTCTTGCAGATGGAGCCACAACACAGAAGCAATATGATGATGCTCAGTCGCAATTGACGGTGCTCAAAAGCCAACTCACTGCCCTGCTATCAACACTCGGGAAAAATCGCAGTTCAATCTCAGACAATGCTGTAGCCATCCAATACCAAGCAGAACAGATCGAGGAACAGATAGCAAAGAGCATAGTCCACTCCCCTATTTCAGGAACCGTATTGATAAAATATGCAGAGCCGGGAGAGTTTGCCACTCCGGGACGCCCACTTTGCAAATTGGCAAATCTCAACGATATATATCTGCGGTCGTATTTCACCGCCTCGCAACTCGCTGATATCAAGATAGGACAGAAAGTGACCGTGATTGCTGATTTTGGTGGCGACGAACAGTATGAATATCCAGGCACAATAACGTGGATCGCCCAGGAGAGTGAGTTCACACCAAAATCAATACAGACGCAAGATAGCCGCGCAAACCTCGTGTATGCCGTGAAGATTTCTGTCAAGAATGACGGACGGCTGAAACTCGGTCAATACGGAGAAGTGAGGTTATGAATGTTGCCATTGAAGTGTCAGGCGTGTCGAAACGCTATGGGAATCTGACAGCTCTCGACAATGTGAGTTTCACGGTGGAGAGAGGAGAAATGTTCGGTCTGATCGGACCTGATGGATCAGGTAAGAGCTCACTCTATAAGATACTCGCAACGCTTACCTCTCCGGATGCAGGCTCGGCTACAGTCTGTGGTCTTGACACAGTGAAAGATTATGTCCAGTTGCGCAAGGTGATCGGCTATATGCCGGAGAAATTCTCGCTTTATCAGGATCTAAGTGTATCAGAAAACCTTCATTTCTTTGCCTCCCTATTCGGAGTCTCCATTAAGGATAACTACGACATAATCGCACCTGTATTCGCACAGCTTGAGCGTTTCCCAAACAGAAGAGCGGGGGCCCTTTCGGGAGGAATGAAGCAGAAACTCGCTTTGAGTTGTGCGCTTATCCACAGACCGGAAATATTGCTTCTCGATGAGCCCACTACCGGAGTGGATGCCGTCTCAAGAAGTGAATTCTGGGACATGCTCTCCACATTGAGAGCGAAAGGGATCACCATACTTGTCTCCACCTCCTATATGGACGAAGCCACTCGTTGCGGAAGGATTGCGCTCATTGATAAAGGTAAGATCCTGAGGGTAAACACGCCCGACGGTCTGGTTGCCGGACTCGATGAAAATCTTTACAACGCTTCGGCAACCCGGATGTTTGAGCTTCTTACAAGGCTCAGGCAGTTGCCGGAGGTAGAGGACTGCTATACATTCGGTGCGACTCTACATGTAGTAGGTCGAAAAGGATTCAATCCATCTTCTGTCATGGACAAGCTCCGTCTTGAAGGGCTGCACGATGTGAAGGTTTACCCAGCCAAAGGAGACATTGAAGATTTATTCATAAAACTGACACGATGATAAGTGGCTGTTCAAATTATAAATATATTATCTTGATGCATAGACGTCTGAATTTCAAAGACTGATAATTATGCATTATGAATTATGAATTATGCATTACTACAATGACAATGCCATATCGGTAAGGGATCTTACCAAATGCTTCGGATCGTTTACAGCCGTCGACCATATATCGTTTGATGTAGCCAAGGGAGAGATATT
>JAIDUH010000105.1 GCA_029060285.1 Muribaculaceae bacterium
GCCACGCTCAGTCTCAGATTGCAAAGATTGCGGATGGGGAGCAGCATGGTATAAAAGGAGATTTTAGGGATTTTGGAATCCAGAACACTGATACCATCCTTACTCTTGACTGCAATGAGTTTTTTACCGACCCTAAGACAAGTCTGTTTTATGCAGATTTCAGAAAATCTTTCGACATGACATTCGATGCCCAAGTCAATACGAATCTGACGGAACAGGTATTCATATGTAAGGAAGGGACCCGCTATAACGTGGGAGCCGGAATAATGGTCGGCTTTGATCCGACTGTGGAACGTATTTTCGCAGAGATAACAGATTCCAATGGCAAAGAGCATCGAATATTTGCCGGAGAGAAGATAAAACCCGGGGAATGGATTAAAGTCAGGGTGAAAGGAGTAGCTGACGAAGATTTGAAGAAATCGTCTCTCAGTTTGTCCGTATCACCTGATGGTAATACATGGGATGAATCAACTTTGGAGTACGCAGGCCCTATAATGCCGGCAATGGCAAGCCGTTGGGTAATTGGAAGAGGTTATCCAGGAGGTTTTCCAAATTCTCTTCAGGTCAGAAAAGGGGCAATAAAAAATCTCGCTATCAGTGGAAGCGGTCGTGAACGTCTTGCTGGAGAGAATCCTATTTTCACAGATCGCCTCACAGCAGATCCGGCTTGTACAGTAGTTGGCGACCGACTTTATGCATTCGTAGGGGAGGACTGCGCTTCCCCCGGAGGTTGGTTTAATATGCCTCATTGGGTAGCTTACTCCACTAAAGATATGAAAAATTGGGAATGCCATGGAGTAGTATTGAAAGCTTCAGATTTCCCATACGCTAATCCTTATGGCGCATGGGCTGGACAAGTAGTTGAGCGTGATGGAAAGTTCTACTACTATGTCACTTTAGATGATGTACGCAATGGTCGGCATGCAATAGATGTGGCTGTTGCTGACAATCCTCTTGGCCCTTATCTCCCAGCCAGACTTGACCGTGATCCACTCATCACTGACGACATGACTCCTGACTCACACAGATGGAATGCCGATATCGATCCGACAGTATTGATCGACGATGATGGCCAGGCATGGATTGTATGGGGCAATGGCGACTTCTATCTCTCACGACTGAAGGATAATATGATTGAACTCGAAGGCGAAGTAATGCATATGGGAGTCCGCAATGTCTCTGAAGGACCATGGCTTTTCAAACGTAACGGCAAATATTATAATGTATACGCAGCCGATGCGCCCGGAGTGCAGCCTGAGCAACTTGCATACTCAATGGCTGACAATATCATAGGACCATGGACCTACGGAGGCCTTCTCACCGGTCCTGCCAAGTTCGGTTTTACAATTCACCCATCGGTCAATGAATTCAATGGCAAATGGTATCTCTTTTATCACGATGGCTCATATATGCATGAAGGTGAGCCGGGTGGCGATTGCCGTAGGCAAGTGTGTGTCGAACCTCTTTTTTTTGATGAAGAAGGAAAAATCCTGCCGATCGAACTTACGGAGATTGGTGTCACAAAAAATAATAAACCATTATGAAAAGATTTTTAATTAACTTTTGTTTGGCTACCGGAGCAGTTGGCGGTTTTTCATGTTGGGGTGTCACTCCTGAGGCATTTGGTCCGACACCATCTGAAAATCAGCAAAAATGGCAGGATATGGAGACATATGCCTTCATACATTATTCTCTGAATACATATACAGATCAGGAATGGGGATATGGTGACGAAAGTCCTGAGCTTTTCAATCCTTCAGATCTTGATGTGAAGCAATGGGTAAAAGTATGCAAGGATTCGGGTATGAAAGGGATAATCTTTACTGCCAAGCATCATTGCGGCTTCTGCATGTGGCCATCAGTATTCACAGAATATTCAGTCAAGAATTCCCCTTGGAAAGAAGGGAAAGGTGACGTAGTGAGGGAACTTGCTGATGCCTGCCGCGAAGAGGGCTTGAAGTTTGCCGTTTATCTTTCTCCTTGGGATCGAAATCATCCTGAATATGGACGTGATGAGTATGTCACCTATTTCAAAAATCAACTTGAAGAACTTCTCACAAATTATGGTGATGTTTTTGAAGTATGGTTTGACGGTGCTAATGGAGGCGACGGTTGGTATGGCGGTGCAAATGAAATCCGCAAGATAGATCGCACTACATATTATAAATGGCCTGAAACATACAGAATGATACGTCGCATTCAGCCCGACTGCCTGATATGGAACGACGGCAGCGACCGTGGAGACTTGCGCTGGGTCGGAACTGAGGCAGGTGAGGTAGGAGCTACTAATTGGAGTCTTCTCAATAAGGATGGAGAAGTAGATTGGGGAATGCTGCATTTTGGATTGGAGAATGGCGACTCTTGGGTTCCAGGTGAGACTAATACAAGTATTCGTCCCGGTTGGTTTTATCATACCACAGAAGATGAGAATGTGAAGAGTCTTTCCAAACTTATGGATACATATTATAAGTCAGTAGGAAGAAACTCAACATTGCTTCTAAATTTCCCGATTATGCCAAATGGCAGGATTCATCCTACAGACAGCGTGCGTGGTGCAGCTTTTGCAAAAATGGTAAAAGAAGTCTTTAAGGAAGACTTGGCAAAAAAGGCAAAAACGGATCATCCAGAGATTAATGATGGAGTAAGAAATACATATTGGAGTCCAAAAGATGGGGCTACTGTGGGAGAAGTGGTGCTGTCATTTGATGAACCTGTAACTTTCAATAGATTTGTTGCCGAGGAGTATATACCTCTTGGTCAGCGAGTCAAGTCATGGGAAATTGAAGCCTTTTGTGACGGGAACTGGATTCCATTGAAAGACGCTTTGACTGAGGATGGCAGACTGACTACAATAGGACGCAAACGAATAGTGTGTTTCCCGACTGTGACTGCAGATAAAGTTCGTTTTAGGGTGACTGATAGCAAAGCAGTTCCTCTGATATCAGGATTGTCAATTTATAATGCTCCGGAATTGACAGCTGATATCCCTGATTCGGGCGAAAAGAAATGTTCTGATCTAAGAATTTTTTATATGTCTCCCAAGCAGATGGCTATAGAGTTAGGAGGTGAGAAAACTGTGTCGGGCATACGTTATTTGCCTCCGACACTTTCTAAAGAGGGTACTGTGACTCATTATTCGGTTTATGCCACAACAGATTGGAACGACTGGAAGAAAGTAGCTTCCGGAGAGTTTTCGAATATCGTCAATAATCCTATCTGGCAGACAGTCAAATTTGATCCGGTCAAGGCTTCAGTGCTTCGGATAGAGGCAGACCGCCTCTCAGAAGGGGAGCACATGGCTTATTCCGATGTGGAGATACTTTATGAATAATGCATAATTCATAATGCTTAATGCATAATTATTAGACTCTGTGAGCGAGATGATAACGCATTTGAAACTCTGCAGCTCTGGGGTCTCTGCTGAGATTTTTAGAACTCACGAGAATTGAGTTAACTATTTAAATCTTAAAACATTATTCTAATGAATTTTGACAAATATATATTAATAGGCCTTCTTTCAACTTCCTTTGCAAGTATAGCTAATGAAAAGCATGATTGGGAAAATCCTCATGTTTTAGGCATCAACAAACTTCCTTATCATGTCACTCTTGGATTGCCATCTGAAGTTGGCAAACGCCCGGATGTAGTCAGTCTGGATGGTGATTGGAAATTCTTTTGGTCTCCGAATCCTGAAGGCAGACCAATTGGATTTGAAGCAGAAGGATTTGATGTAAGCGCATGGGATAACATTGCTGTGCCCGGAAACTGGCAGATGCAAAATTTCGGAAAACCTATATATATCAATATTTCTTATCCATTTCAAAGAAATAGACCGAGCGTTACATCCGAACCCCCTAAGGATTGGTATGCCTTCGACCATCGCAACCCTGTCGGATGTTATGTGACAGAATTTGAAGTTACCCCTGAAATGCTCGATAAAAACGTTACTTTGAGTTTCGAGGGTGTAAAATCTGCAATGTATGTGTGGGTAAACGGGGAGAAAGTGGGCTATAGCCAGAATTCAATGTCTCCGGCAGAGTTTGATATTACGTCGTTCATTCGTCAAGGCAAGAATCGTCTTGCGGTTGAAGTTTACAGATGGAGTGACGGCAGCTATCTTGAAGATCAGGATATGTGGCGACTGAGTGGAATTTTCCGTCCTGTGAGTCTGATAGCGCGTCCTAAAGTGCATATTGCAGATTTTAAAGTTGACTCAAGTCTAAACGATGATTTTTCAAAAGCTTCAGTCAAGGCTACGGTGAGTCTATGCAATACAGGCAATAAAAAGGAAAAGGATGCCACGGTCACTTTTGAAATTGATGGAAAGAAGATAAAAAGCGCTCCCGTAGATATCATGCCGGGAGATACTGTAGATGTATGTCTCGATTATAATATGGAGAAACCTATGCTGTGGTCGGCAGAGACACCGGACCTATATCCCTACATCATTTCTCTGAATGACAAGGAGGGTAATTTGCTACAGAACTATAACTGGCATCTTGGAGTGAAAAAAGTTGAGACAGATGGAGAGATTTTCAAGATCAACGGAAAAAATGTCAAGTTGAGGGGAGTAAACCGACACGACCATCATCCTCGCACCGGGCGATGGGTAGATGATGCCACGATAGAGCGCGACATACGCATGATGAAGCAGGCTAATATCAATTTCCTTCGCACTTCTCACTATCCTGACCGTCCGATTCTCTATGAACTTTGCGACCGTTACGGTATTTATGTCATGGATGAAGCCTGCCAGGAAAGCCATGGCTATGGATATGCCAATGAGGAGATGGGGCATGATCCTGAATGGAAAGATGCTCATGTGGATCGTGCCGTCTCTCTTGTCTCCCGCGATCGGAATCATCCATGCGTAATATTATGGAGTCTTGGCAATGAAGGAGGGATTGGTCCGAACATCCAAGCCATGTACGACACCATCGTTGCCATGGACTCATCGAGACTTCCTTTCTATGATTGTCATCCACGCTATTCAGCACTCCATGATGAAGGTTATCCGACTCCTGAGATGATGAGAGTAAATGCGCGTGAAATTTCCGACAAGCCATATATTGCACGCGAATATGCACATGCCATGGGGAACTCGATGGGTAATTTAAAAGAATATTGGGATGTCATATATTCTGATCCTTCTATTGCAGGAGCTGCCATTTGGGATTGGGTGGATCAAGGCATAGCAAAACCAATTGACGGCTCTCCTTTGCGACCTTCATCAAGCTTGAGTTTGGGGAAGGATGAATTCTGGGCATACGGTGGGGATTTTGGCGACCAACCCAATGACGCTAATTTCTGCATCAATGGTCTGATTGGTCCTGATAGAGTGCCCAATCCTCACTTTTATGAAGTAAGACAAATATATCAGCCGATATGGTTTGAAAGGGATGGTGATTGGTTGACACTTGTCAATCATGATAGCTTCACTCCTCTTGACGCCTATGATTATCGCTACGAAATCTTGACAGGTGGAGACAAGACCGCTGAAGGTATGCTTAATCTGGAAAACAATAAAATAAAGATACCTGATTATGCCAAAGATAACTCAGGAGTATGGCTAAACGTCTATGCTTGCCTGAAAGATTCAAAACTTTGGGCTGAAAAAGGTCATGTGGTAGCTTCAGACCAGTTTGAGCTTGCACCATATCAGTCAAGCAAATCATCATCTTCCGGCAAGACCCCTAAAGTGACACGTAAAAATGGCAAAATCTTTGTAAAAGCTGATGACAGTGAGGTTACTATTGATGAGACCGGAGCCATTGCTTCCTGGATAAAGGGAGGAAAAGAACAGCTTTATGCACCATTGGAGCCTTATTTCTGGAAGCCAACCAACGACAATCAGGATAAAAACGGATATTACAAGGAGAAGATGACGATATGGGAGGATGTGGCAGCAAATCGTATTGTCAAGGATATTAAAACTGAGAAGACAGATGGTAGCTTAGTGGTGAAAGCAAGCATGAGCCTTCCTGTCGGAGCAGATTATGATCTTGTCTATATAATAGATGCAACCGGACGAATCAACGTGGCAGCTGACTATAAGCCACTGTCCGACACCATTCCTCTGATGCCCAAGTTCGGAATGCGCATGAGACTTCCCAATGAAATGAGTCAGGTTGATTATCTCGGAAGAGGACCGTGGGAGAACTATCCTGATAGGAAACGCGGTTACTATATCGGACATTATTCAATGCCTCTCTCTGAATATCAACATGATTATATCAAGCCTCAGGATAATGGAAATAGATGTGATGTCAGATATCTATCCCTTAAATCCTATGACGGAGAAAAGAGTATACATATAGAAGCGAATGAAGAGCCTCTTTGCATCCGCGCATGGGATTACGGTGAAGAGGATCTGAAGACTGCCAACCATCCTCATGAGCTGAAGCGGGGAGAATTTGTAAATGTGAACATCGACCTGACAGTGCATGGTGTAGGTGGTGCCGACACCTGGGGAAAACCAACTCTTGAGCAGTACACCATTTCTGGAAATAGTCCTCATTCTTATTCATTCACTCTTTCTGCTGAATAAACATAAATCAAACTAAATAATCATGAAAGAAAAAACAATCAAATGCTTGCTTAAAAGCATGATTTGTCTGACCTCAGTTTCTACTTGCTTTTTAGCAAGCGCACAGAATCCAATATCTCAGACAGAATTTACACCGGATCCCGCTCCCCTCGTCGTAGGCGATACACTTTATCTTATCACCGGTCATGACGAGATGGAAGCTACTCCCAATCAGTTTGTCATGAAAGACTATCTCGTTTTTGCCACGACAGATATGGTAAACTGGACTCACCATGCTCCAATATTCAATGCAAAGGAAATGTTTGGGGAGCATGAGAATGCTAATGCTTCCCAGATGGCTTATCGCAATGGAAAATTCTATTTCTATCCCTCTACAAGCGGAGTACCCGTACTTGTTTCTGACTCACCATATGGTCCGTTTGTCAATCCGCTTGGTGGAAAAAACCAACTTACCTATCCTGATGAAACCAATTATGGAGGACACGGATGGGAAGATATTGATCCTACTGTATTCATAGACGACGATGGACAAGCTTATCTATATTGGGGAAACAATGCTCTTTATGCTGTCAAGCTTAATGAAGATATGATCAGTAGGGATGGTGATATCAAGGTGTTTGAGATCAAAGACAAGGAGGCATTTGGTCCAGATTATGAGGAAGCACCATGGTTTACGAAAAGAGGAGACAAGTACTATTTAGCTTATGCTTCATTCTGTCCGGAAGCTACTGATTGGGCTTGGGCAGATTCTCCGCTCGGTCCATGGAAATATGGCGGACAAATCATGCGTGCTTTCGAGCATGGGGGGATGGGTAATCACACCGGCATGTGCGAATACAAGGGCCAGTGGTATTTCTTCTATATGGATGAAGGTCTTCCTGAGTCGCACAGCCGCCGTCGCACCGCAAGCGTAGTGCCTTTCAACTTCAATGAAGATGGGTCGATACCATATATCCATCATGACAAGAGGGGAGTGCTTAAAAGTGTAGATCCATTGAATCCTTATGTGCGTCAGCAAGGTGAGACTATAGCCTGGGAAGAGGGTATTGGTATTGGATATGATAATATTCTTTGTGTATATGTCAATAATGTTGACCCCGGAGATTGGATCAAGGTAAGGGAAGTCAATTTTGGCGAAGGTGCAAAGTCTTTCAACGCCCGTGTCAGAAAAGGGAAACCGGGATCAAAGATTGAAGTGCGTCTTGATGCTCCTAACGGTGAACTGCTTGGCATAGTAGATTGTGCGTCCGGCAATGATTGGAAAGAAACCGGATGCAAGATCAAGAAGCGTGATGGTATCCACGACTTATATTTCGTGTTTGACGGCAACGGCAACGACTTGATGGAATTTGACAGCTGGCAGTTTAACCAGTAATTCAACTTTCGTAAACTAAACATCACCCTCGGTGATGTTTTACTTTATTGAATCCATACATCTATTTGACAATGTCTCTCCAATTATGCTCTTAAGCATAAATCCTTGGAATACTCAATATTTTTTTTTAATTTTGCATTAGCGAAGTAACGCTTATCTGAAAATGACTGGTCGGTAAAAACATAGACAAACGGCGAAAGCCGAAAAACTTTGGGAACATCCATGTAGTCGTTACAGGCTTTGGTCGGTCTTCAGATGCTACATGGGTGTTCTTTTTTTGTTAGAATGGAAATTATAGATAATATAAACAAAACATTCAAAGAGGATATGATTGCCACCTTGCGCCCCGGCTCAAAGGTAGCTCTTCGGCAACGAGGTGCTTGACCTGGATGATTTTGAGTTGATATGCTTTTTAATTGTACGCGAACTATGATGCCTATAAAATCAAATCAAGCGATCTCTGACACTTTTGTAAATGATATTAAGTCAATAATTGATTATGGACGTCGGCTGGCATATAAAGCCGTTGGAAAATCCCAAATTGAGACTTATTGGAAGATTGGACAGCGAATAGTTGAAGAAGAACAAAATGGAGAAGAACGCGCCCAATATGGGAAACATCTTCTCCTGCAGTTGTCAGAAAAACTGCAGGCTGATTATGGAACATCATATAGTGACCGAAACTTAAGAAGT
Source organism: Muribaculaceae bacterium (assembly GCA_029060285.1). Classification (GTDB taxonomy): domain Bacteria; phylum Bacteroidota; class Bacteroidia; order Bacteroidales; family Muribaculaceae; genus Lepagella. The sequence goes on from JAIDUH010000105.1 coordinate 8,616, forward strand.
TATCGACAATTCTATCTGTTGTTCAAGAATATAGAGATTTGGAACGAGCTCGTTCCAAATCTAACATGGACCCATATTCGTAAAGTCCTTCCGGTAAGCAATGATGAAGCAAGGGTTTGGTATTTGACACAGGCTTCGCAATGCATGTGGAGTACAGAAACCCTGGGACGTAATATATCCTCACAGTATTATGAACGTCGACTTGCTCAACAAAGGGAAAATATTGACAAAACACATGGGACCATAATCGCTCCTTACAGTGAAAAAGACCCAATGGAATACATAAAGAATCCCACTATCGCTGAGTTTATGGGGTTTATGCGTGATACTAAATACAGTGAGTCTCAATTAGAACAAGCTCTAATTGATAATCTCGAGAAATTTATTCTTGAGCTTGGACGAGGCTTCGCATTTGTTGAGCGCCAGCAACATATCGCAACTGACCTTGATGATTTCTACATTGACCTTGTCTTCTATAATTTCCGGATGAAAAGGTTTGTGATTTTTGAAATCAAGACGCATGAGATGACTCATGCGGATGTTGGTCAACTCGATATGTACGTCCGCATGTATGATGATCTTGTGAAGGCAGAAGATGACAATCCAACTATCGGAGTGCTTTTATGTACCGATACCAGCTCAACAATTGCCCGTTATTCTGTTCTTAACGAGAGCACCCAGCTTTTTGCAGCCAAGTATATGACATATATGCCTACTGAGGAGGAGCTACGCCAAGAAATTGAGAGACAGAAGCAATTCTTTCTTGATCATCATAAAAACGACTGATATGTTAGGATTGCCACCAACTACCGAAGTTTAATTCTGCAGACAGGTGCGATGAATTTGTAAATAATTATGGTGTTATAGTCTGACTGTGAAGCAGGTCGCTGGTCGGGTCTTCAAAGAGAGTGTGCCTCCAAGATGAGTGACGATTCGTCGTGATAGGCTGAGTCCGATTCCGCTGCCGGAGGAGCGGGTAGTGAAAAATGGCGTGAATATATGCTCGGCGGTTTCTTCTGAGATTAGTTCGCCGTCGTTGGAGATACGAATCTCAATTGATTCGTCAGCTTTTTCATCTGCTTCAATAGAGATGTTTTTGGGATTTGCTTCTATAGCATTCTTGAGGATATTGATAAGCACACGACTCAAAAGAGCCTCATCTGTATAGACCATTAATTCCGGAGGAAAGCATATAAGCTCGATGCTTATATGCATTTCTTTTTCATAACTTTCTGCTATTCTTATGCTTGATTCCAATAGTGGCTTAAGGTAAACAGCCCTCATCCTTGCCTCAGGCAAAATGCTGAATTCCCTGAAATTCTTTACAAATTGCATCAGTGAGCGGCTGCTGGAGGAAATGGTGCCCAAAGCTTCTGTTATCTCCCTGTCAGATGTCTTGCCACTCATATTCTCCGCTATTGATTGGATTGGAGTCAGGGAATTCATGATTTCATGAGTGAGGACTCTTGTCAGTTTTTCCCATGATTCCACCTCAACGGCTTGCATTTGTCTCCGAAGGTCGGTGATTGTGAATAGAGTGAAGCTTTTTTCATTGACAGTAACGTTGCCTTTTTTGATATCCAGGTCTTCATAGGCTTGTTGAGGTATCTGGCAAATATGGGTGAGGGCCTTTCGGTTGAGCAGACGCAGTGCTGCTTCATTGTGAAGTCTTACATCACCATTTACATCTGCCAAAGCCAATCCAATGTCAGTCATATTTAAGACTTGAGCCAAGAATGCCTCATTTTGGCGAGCATTCAGTGTCATAAGCTCAAGATGTTCTACTATGCGGTTGAGCATTTCGTTGGTTTCCCGCTCATCCTTATTTACGTCATGAGTAGGGAATTTATAAGAGAAATCTCTGTTGAGGGTAGCTTCCATGACATATCGCATCTTCTTGCTGACACGAGTTGTATTGCTGAAGATCATGTAGCCGCAGCAAACCGAAAGAATACCTGAAAGCAACCATACTACATTGCCTAAAGCGTTGGCATAGCCGGCTCCAAAAGCTAAAAGCACCGTCAGGATAATCCATACCAACGGTGCCATATGCCATTTACTCTTGAACTCATATGCCATATTTACGCAATTTATTATAAAGGGTCTGGCGTGTTATGCCTAAATGCCGTGCCACTTCCGACATGTTACCGCTATGGAGTTTTATAGCGTTAGTAATTGCATTGCGTTCCATTGATTCAAGAGTAGTAGATTGACCGGACGTAGGAATTTGTGATTCATGGAGGTCAAAATCATGAATGCCAAGGGTTGTTCCGTCTGATAAAATCAATGCTTTCTCCACAGTATGCTCAAGCTGACGAATATTTCCGGGCCATGATTGTGAGCAAAGTCTCTTCATGGCATCGTCTGAAACCTTGACTTCCGGCTTTGAATATATGCCTGCGTATTTCTTTACAAACATTTCGACGAGGGCTGGGATGTCTTCAGGTCTATTTCTGAGCGGTGGCAGTTCGATGGTCACGGTATTGATACGATAGAAGAGGTCTTGCCTAAACTCTCCTTCAGCAACCATCTGCGGAAGATTGCGGTTTGTAGCGCAAATAAGCCTTATGTCTATGTCGCGGGCAGCATTTGTGCCGACCCTTGTGATCTTTCTTTGTTGCAGCGATGTCAGAAGCTTGGCTTGCAGGTGGTAGGGGAGATTGCCGATTTCGTCAAGAAACAGTGTACCTCCATGCGCAGTTTCGAATTTACCGGCTCTGTCAGTTTTAGCATCAGTAAAAGCACCCTTGGCATGACCGTAGAGTTCACTTTCAAACAGAGTCTCTATTACGGCTCCCATATCCACGATTTCTATTGGACCTGCCGATCTATTTGAAAGCCGATGTATTTCCCTTGCAAGAAGATCCTTGCCGGTACCGTTTTCTCCGGTGATGAGTATGTTGGCATCTGTCGGAGCCACCCTTTCTACGAGCATACGAACTCGCTGCATTTCCGGAGACTCCCCCCACAGCATCTGAGGAGAAGCACCCTTTTGCTGTGTTTTTTTCTTGCCACTGCCGAATGCGTTGAGCAGAGTGTCTGAAAGATTTGTGTTGTCAAAAGGTTTGACAATGAAATCCGTAGCCCCAATCTTCATTCCTTCTACAGCCAGAGCCACATCTGCATAGGCTGTGAAGAGAACAACGGCGGTTTCAGGAG
>JAIDUH010000106.1 GCA_029060285.1 Muribaculaceae bacterium
TAGTATCAACCATAATTGGAGCCCTCGTCTTATTATGGTTATTGGTGTGGGCAACAGTAATGTTGTATTCTAAGAAAGAGGTCAGAGAAATGCCAATAAAACCTCGTTTAATTTTCGAATCCATTAGCAGGTTATTGTTTCTTTATTGGTTGTATATAACCGTTGGTCGGATAGCGGCGATCATTTGGGGTGTGTTAATACTTTGGGATGGAATCAGAAGTATTAAAGAAATGGCATAGTAACTGGTTGAGAAATTAGATGTATTAAGACAATTCAGTCGCGGCGGCTGATCGGTCGGGGCGAATACTTTGCGCGTTCAGGAGAAGTGATGGAATATGCCGGGTGGATTGTTTCAGGTGGCTTCAAATACTCGCTTATGGTCTCTGAAGGAAACAATAGAGTTATTGGCTTTTTACCTCGATGATTCACTAATGATAGACTATGAGAGAGTTATGCACTCCACCAAAATGCGGACAGACATTATAGCTCTTGAAGATTCGGAGATAATCGTAATCCCGGCAAAGATTATGCGTGAAAAGCTGAACAGCGATCATGAACTGAACATGAACTTGATGATGGGGCTTTTTGAGCAACTGTATGATCAGTTCTTGGATTTTTGTAGCCATACTCCGACACAACGGTATCTCCGACTGTTGACCGCTATCCTGGATAACTGATATTGCATCATACGGAGATAAAGCCTAGTATCTCAATATCTCTCGCCGTCAGCTTCAAAGAATCAGAGACGCATATATAAAAATTATTAATCAAAAACTGGCATAACCTTACTCATTTTAGGTTAGAATAATAATATAAATATGAAAAGATTAGTAGTATTCTTACTTTTTGGTGTTTACACAGTTGCCATAATGCAACTCAGAGCAGAGTCTCCAATTGTCCAAATGATGGAGGGAGAAATCAGGGCCGGACTTACAACACCACTCGACAATTATCATACTGGTAAAGCCCAGGTAAGTGGAACTCTTGGGATTGAAGGACGCTATATATTCAATCACCTGCAGTGACTGAAGCCATGGGCTATATGAAGCCGGGAGGTGTGTCATTACCCATAGGGCGTTAGTTGCCACCCTCCTCTCATCAGAGTGCACATACCCCCACAGTTCATTCCTATGGGATGGATCTTCCTCAATCCAAGCTACAAGAGAATGGATAACAGGTAGATTTATTCTACCTGAGAGTATTGATTTGCCATTCATTGTATCAGAGGAAGTCTCCATGAAGCTTCATCAGCGACATGAAGCGAGGAAGCATTGATTTTCAATAGCCCCGGCTTCATGGACATTTATATGGGCTGAATCACAGCAAAGCACACCGTCATTTCTCGACAGAAGCCTGTCTATTACCGTCTTGTTGGTCTGAGTGCCACCTTGAAGAAAAAATACCAAACCATCCTCCAGATCGCAGGCCTTGAGAATGGAAGTACGTGCATCCGACGTATAGGAATCAAAACCATAGCCTACACTCTTAAGCATGTTAGTCTCAATCAAGGACTGGAGCACCTCGGGATGTGCTCCAGCCATATAATCTGAATTGAAAAAAATCATAGTCTTACAATGATTTAGAGGATGTGCGCAATCTATTCTTATTTCTTCCATAATCAGCTATTTTAAGTTAGTAAATTCGTTTTACTATTGAAGTTGTTTTCTATAAATTGTTTTATCAATGGCAGACAGTCAAGTGCCGTTTTACAATTCATGCATAAGTTCTCCACCGGACAGATTCCAGTACCGGAACGATTAATGATATTGGGAACAGATTCGGCATATCTCACACTGAGCTTTACAGTCGAGAGCAGTTCAAGAGCCGGTTTGCTTATGACATCAGCATAAATCGATTCAACTCCACCTAATATCATCAATGCCGCTGCGCCCTTTCCTATGACCTTATCTGCTATCATTGCGCCGTGAAGCATAGACGGTTCTTTTTCGAGAATCGTCAGGAGGTCTTTTACGCCACGTTGCCAATAAAGTCTGACAACGCCATTATTATAAATAACACACGAACATTTCTCAGCGTGCAGAATCTCGACAATATCTTCAATGTTCTTATTCATTAGTCAATTATAAAGTAACTTCAGTTCTTCTATTTGCGCCATAGCTATCTGATAGGCATGGAGAGTGTTTTCGATGTTTTCAGGCTGAATCCTTCATGATCAACGATTTATTTTATGCCGAGTCCTTCAAGCCATATATTTACCCTTTTTTGTGCAGATGCGCGGTTTTCCTGAGCAATCTTTCCCTGCACGGCAAGACCCTTGCCTACTGCAACGTCGGCCCCTTTGCAAGCTTCAGCAATCTTGCGGTCGGTGCCTCCCATACCGCTGCCCTCGTGGGTCACGAAAGGAATGACTGTCTTTCCATTCCAATCGTGTCTCTCGATGAATGTGTAGACGCACATAGGCGGCTCGCCCCACCACTGTGGATATCCAATGAAGATAACATCATAGTCCTCGACTTTTACATCGCCCTTGACAGAAGGACGTGCATTCTGCTGCAGCTCCTTCTTTGCTATCTCTATGCATTCATTGTAGCTGTCTTTTGGATAACCCTTTTCAGGAACTATCTCAAAAGTGTCGGCTCCAGTCGCATCTGCAATCATATCCGCAATGATATGAGTGTTGCCTTTTTCTATATAACCTACATTGTAGTTCTCACCGGTGTGCGAAAAGAACACCACCAGCTTCTTTCCTTCTGTCTT
>JAIDUH010000107.1 GCA_029060285.1 Muribaculaceae bacterium
CTCCTTCTTCATGAAGAAAAATCCGCTCGAAAACCTGACGAAATCTTAATAAAAAAATAAGTTTAAACAACTTCTTTGAAAAAAATAAGTAAATCATTACTTAGACAACATTCACATAAACCTTAAGGTTCGGAAGTTTTGCCGGATTTGTGGCGCATTATCTGCCAGGAGTTGATGATGTTTTGCCACGCTATGTAGGAGGCAGGGGCTATTGAAGCGACGGGGTTCATATAGGCAAGGGCTATCCAGACTGCAAGGACTGTGTTTTTTTGTCCCAAGCCTTGGCCTCCGGATACCGGGTCGCCAAATCTTCTGCCTACCATCCTGCCTATCTTGAACTGAAGAAGACACACTACCAGAGAGCCGACAGCAAGCCATATCATAGTCCATAATGATTCGGGCTGATAGTGAGTGATGATGAAGCTGACACATCCGCCTACTATTATAAATAAGGAGATAGCCCAGAGATAGAACGATATTGACTGATGAGCTTTTACCGACTCATGAAAGCGCGGGAGGGTATGGCGCAGCAGGAAAGAGGCAAGCAGCGGACCCAAGAGGAGAGGCATCACCATCTTAAGAATCATCAAGAAAGATTCCCAGAAGGTATATTGAGTGTCTCCCACCAATGCAAGTACGAAAGGCCCTACTATGGCTACAAAAACATTGCAAAGCAACGAATAGGTGGCGAGTTTAGGCAGACTTCCTCCGAGCATGGCACAAATCACGGGAGCAGCTGTGGCAGTAGGGATAAATACACAAATGAAGACTCCTTCAGCAACAGTATGATTGATCCAGGCGAGAGACAAATACGCTACGGCAGCAATCAGCATCTGAATGCCAAGAAGCACCCATTGAAACCGACCAAGTGCAATATGGCGGAAGTCTAGCTTGCAATAGGTGATGAAGAGCATCGCAAATATCAGATATGGAGACAGGAACTGTACGTACCCCATCCAGGGATAAAACAGAATGCCACCCAACATGGCGATGGGCAGCATAAATGGTTTCAACTTATTTAGTTTTGCGGAAGACATCACTCAAGATTTTCTATTATAGACCTGATGCTTCTGAAAGTCTTTTCAGGAGCTTCGTTCCAGAAGTTTTTATATTGCGATATGTTGTCAGCCTGGCCGGGAGTGTCACTGACAACCCTTACGACTGCGAATGGCACACCGCAATCATGGCAAGCATGAGCGATGGAAGCAGATTCCATATCGCATGCAAGCGCATCGGGATAACATTCCTTAATGAAGCCGACTTCTTCAACTTTGCTGATGAAGCGATCTCCGGAGCAAATCAATCCGAAGCGCATATCAGATGCAGCATCATTGTTGCGACAAGACTCCACTACAGAAGAATCCATTGCGAAGCGTTCGGGCATCCCATCCATATGTCCCCATTCAGTGCCGGGTCCGCACCAGACGTCGTGATAAGCAGCTTCCGTAGCCACGAGCAGCGACCCAACCTTCATCGAAGCATCCGCTCCCCCTGCGACTCCTGAGTTTATAATTAAATTGGGGTGGAAGTTTTCAATCATCCGGAATGCATTCAAAGCGGAACTGACCTTCCCAATTCCACACTTCATAACACACACTTCATGCTTGCCGACCTTACCAACGTAAGCTTTTCTTCCGTCGAAATCCACTTCCGACCTATCTTCTAACAATGGAAGCAGGAGAGACACCTCCTTATCCATGGCCGCGAGTATACCAATCTTCATAATTTCTTAATTTAGAATTTTGAATTGAGAATCTTGAATTGAGGATTGAGGATTTGATTTATAAGAAAAACGTGTTTTGGCTTTGGATATTATTGATTTTTTCGTAAATTTGCAATCAAAGAATATAAGATTATGAAATCAGTAAAGATATGGAATGATACTCCCTCCGACAAGCAGGCGGAGCAGATAGCTGAAAGGATTAAAGCCGGCGAGATTTGGATTCTCCCGACTGACAGCATTTACGGAATCATGTGTGATGCACTCAATCAGAAAGCTGTGAGGGCAGTATGTGAATTGAAGGGGATCAATCCGGAGAAGAACCATCTTTCGATAATCTGCAACGACATTTCAATGGCTGCAGAATATGCACGCATAGGAGACAAGACATTCAGCCTGATGCGGGATAATACTCCCGGACCAATTACATTCATATGCAAGGCTCAATCAAATCTGCCAAAAGAGTTTAAGAAACGCAAGACCGTAGGGATCCGCATCCCGAACAATCTTACTGTCAGGATGATCGCTGAGAAATTGGGCAATCCACTCTTGACGACGACGATTGATTTTGAAGATGAAGACTATGCAAGAAATCCGGAACTCATTATGGAAGCATATGAAGGAAAAGCAGACGGCGTCGTCATTGGCGAAGAAGGGGGGACCATCCCGACCACTATAATAGACTGCACGGAAAACTCTCCATTCATAATCAGGGAAGGAATGGTCGGCAATCCATAATGCATGATTCAGCTACCCGGCGCGTGCCCTCTACTTCCGATTGACTCGACGGGCATGCTCGGAAGCGTGCGTAACATACCAACAAGACATCACAATCAGGAAAAGATTAAGGCTGAATGCGGCAGGATTAAGGATACAGGTGAAATTTGTAGGAAATAAACAAAGCAAAAATTTTGTGTTGTCATTAATTTTTCTTAATTTTGCGTATCTCCAACTGACAATAGGAAAGATGATATTAGACTAATCAGAGGAATTCATAGATATAACCCTATAAATAAAAAAATAGATATGTCAAAAGTAACAGTCGTAGGCGCAGGCAACGTAGGAGCAACTGCTGCCAATGTAATGGCCATCCGTGAAGTGGCTGACGAAGTCGTAATGATCGACATCAAAGAAGGAGTATCCGAAGGCAAGGCCATGGATATGATGCAGACAGCCAACCTTCTTGATATGAACACACGAATCAGCGGCGTGACAAACAACTATGAGGCAACTGCAAACTCTGACGTTGTAGTCATCACTTCAGGTATACCCCGCAAGCCGGGCATGACCCGTGAGGAACTTATCGGTGTAAACGCAGGCATCGTGAAGCAAGTGACTGAAAGCGTGCTGAAGTACAGCCCAGATGCAGTGATCGTGTGCGTATCCAACCCGATGGACACAATGACTTACCTCATCCACAAGGTATCCGGTCTTCCTAAAAACCGCATTATCGGTATGGGCGGTGCACTCGACAGCAGCCGTTTCAAATATTATCTGAGCAAAGCCCTTGGTGCTAATCCTAATGAAGTAGAAGGCTTCGTAATCGGCGGCCATGGCGACACCACCATGATCCCTATGCGTCGCTTCGCTACACTTCGCGGCATCCCATGTGAGACACTTCTCGACAAGGAGACAATGGACAAAGTTGTAGCAGACACAATGGTAGGAGGTGCAACCCTGACCAAGCTTCTCGGCACAAGCGCATGGTATGCTCCAGGCGCAGCTACAGCTGAAGTAGTTGAGGCTGTCATCCACGACCAGGATGCCATCATCCCATGTTCAGCTCTTCTTGACGGAGAATATGGCGAGAAAGATCTTTGTATCGGCGTTCCTTGCGTACTTGGCAAAGGTGGCATCAAGAAGATCTGCGAGATCGAACTCAATGAAGAAGAGAAAGAACTCTTCGCAAAGAGCGCAGCCGCAGTACACAAGACTAACGAAGCACTCCCCTGCTGATTTTGTTAATGCATAATTCATAATGCAAAATGCATAATTAGCTACGCTCAAGTTATAGCAAGTAACTATGCAGAATGCATAATTGAATCCATAAGAAAAAATTCCATCGGGTTTCCGGTGGAATTTTTTCTTGAATATAAAATATTAGAAAATTGCTGTGTAGGCAATATATTCTCCGATTAGGGAGATAATGAAGAGGATTCCGAAGATTAAGGCGATTTTAGCCAATAGAATTCCGGAGTGAGGTATCATCTTGCCTATAAGTATCGACATGAGCCATGTGAAGACTGTCATGAACAACGCAAAACAGTCGATGTATGCCCACCAACCGAGTTCTTTTCTTAAGCGGAAGGTTATGACTATATATATTATAGAGACAAGGAGCGCCAATAAAGCAAGAAGCATCTTTTTAGTTGTAGACATCATCTATAGAGTTTTACGGCATGTCCGATTCCATCCACATCGATTACCAAAGCAATATAGAAGCCATTGGGATGAGCAGCAATGTCGACATGCGCCACGTTAGTATTCTTGAATTTTTTATTCTCCACCATCATACCCGTGACATCATAGACCACTACCCTCTCTATATCCAATGGCAAAGACAAAGCAAAGTGCCCTCCTATATTGGAAGTGACAACAGGAGCTTCTGGGAGGGAAACTGCAAAGACCTCAGCCGGAGCAAAAGCTTGTTCCACAGGTTCAGCTGTCTCAAAATCAAATTCTGTAGCCTCACGACGAACCATCCAGAATGACTCCTTGTCGTCGAAAGACACCGCATAGTAGTCTTCATTATCCGGATTTTTCAGCATGTCAAAGACTACCTCAGGATATGTAGCCCACTGCTCTATGGCATCTGAAGGAATACGGCTGTCATAGCGAATCATCTCTATATCCTTTGAGAAATCAGTGAGAATAGAGCGTACCATAGGAGTCATATTATCCTTATTGAAAGATTCCTTGAGCGAATATGCCAATATCGGAAATGCTTTATTTTCAGCTGACACTATGACGAAACCTCCAGCAGGGGAGTTGAATACATAGAAAGGCGTGAAGAGCCGTTGGGTGGTGAGATCCTTTCCGTTATAGACGTATGTGACAGGAGGAGTCACATAATTTCTGGACTCATTAAAGAATTTCTGAGCCATTGACTTGGCCTCCTTCTGCCCTACTGTCTCGGCATGCATGAGCTGCCCCCCTCCGGTCATCAGACCGCAGAGAGCCACTGACATCATTATTTTCTTTAATTTTCCCATATCTATATAACGCTTAAAGGGGCATCATAGTGTAAAAGAGAGGATGATTTTTGAGCATAAAAGAAAAGGACGCACGCGTCCGTGCGTCCCAACAAGGTAGGTCTGAACTATAATGCAAATTATTCTTCTGCTGCAATTACTTCGGAAGCTTCCACCTCAGCGTTGTCAGCCTGAATGTTTGGCAATTCAAGACCGAGATGTTGCTTCTTGTCGATTATCTTCAGCCAGATACCAATCAGCAAAGCAGCAACACCAAGACATGCAAGCATCACGAGAGGCCAAGTGTAATTGTAGCTTACTGCAGCTTCTGCCTCAGTCATTGTGCCATTTGCAAGACCTTCTGCTATCTCCGGATTGGTATTGTCAAGAACCTTACCAATGAGAAGAGGGAACAGCCAGAGTCCGATATTCTGAATCCAGAAGATAAGGGCATAGGCAGAACCGATGATCTTAGCGTCGACGAGCTTAGGAACCGAAGGCCAAAGAGAAGCCGGCACGAGTGAGAAAGACGCCCCAAGCACGAGGATCGTGATATATGCCACAACTACGCCTCCGAGGTCATTGCCCTTAAACAATGGAAGGATGAATGCGAAAGTAAGGTGACAAATGATCAGAAGCAATGCACCGAATACGAGCATGGACGCAGCCTTACCCTTATGGTCGACATACTTGCCAAGAATCGGGGTGATACCAACCGCCAAGAGCGGGAACACTGCAAAAATAGAAGCAGCACTCTGGCACATATACCCCATCCAGCAATAAGTGAGAAGGGCTACCACTGCAAGTGCAAGCATCCCGCTCTTCATGCTCTTCTTAGCGGAGAAATTGCTCACGAAAGCTGCGGCTGCGGCAATAAGCATCACTATGTATTGAACTACAGTCTCCGTATCTGAAGCCCAGAAACTATTTGGGTCCACTTCAGTGAACGTAAGATTACACTGCAGCATGTTGACCGCATACTTCTGGAAGGGGAAGATAGCAGAATAATAAAGCACACAAAGGAATGAAACGAGCCAGAATCCACTGCTGCGGAGAATTTGACCGAGATCGCTGATACGGAACGGATCATCTTTTTCTTCTTCTGCATGAGTCTGCGAATCAAGTTTCTGGTCCATAAAGAAATAGACAATGAACATGATTAATGCTATCATCAGAAGAACCACGCCGAATGCAACGGCATTGCTGACCTTAGGAGTGCCACCCATGTAGGCGAAGAGCGGAGAGAAAATCATACATGTAGCGACACCAAGACGGGCAAGAGCCATTTCCGAACCCATAGCGAGCGCCATCTCACGACCCTTGAACCACTTGACAATACCACGGCTGACAGTGATGCCAGCCATCTCCACGCCACATCCAAAAATCATGAAACCTATGGCTGAAAACTTGGCTGAAGCGGGCATACCTTCATAGAACGGGGAAACTCCAAGTTCATCGAAGATGGGTATATAATTAAGGTGTTCAGTAAACCATACGTCAAGAGAACTTCCGGCAAACATATCAGTGACCGCATACCAGTTGATGGATGCACCAATGAGCATGACAGCTCCTGAAAGCAGGGCTGTAAACCGGACTCCCATCTTATCAAGGATGATGCCGGCAAAGATCAGGAAGAAGACGAAGACATTCAGGAATGTCTCGCTGCCCTGCATCGTGCCGAATGCCGTATTGTCCCAACCAAGCTGGCTTTGCACCAGATTCTTGATAGGCGACATAACATCCATGAAGATGTAGCTACAGAACATAGCCATGGCCAGGAGGAGCAAAGCTGTCCACCTGGCCCAGGCCTTATCATTTAAATACGTTTGGGAATTTGCCATGATCAGATTTCCTTATCGTGCTCAAGAAGCAAGGTCATGGAAGGACGGTCGCAAACCTCAGCTGGACCGAAATACTGGATCGGGCCGGGATACTGGTAAAGTGTGTTAAGCATCAATGTCTCGCGCATTGAAGCAAACTTCATGTACGGTTTGCCCTTAAGGTCGACGAGAGCTTTCTGGATAACCGGCTTCATATGTCCATGGCGTTTCTCCATGTTCATCATCATTGTGATAGGAATACCACCGGCGATCCAGTTCTCAGGTTTGTCAGTAAGATTGCGCACTGAGCTCATATAGCCTGTCACACCGCTATTGATAAGCATCGCAGCATTGTAACCGAGTGCATAGCAATAGTCAGCATCAAAGTTAGTCGGGTCGGCGCAGCGTCCTTCATAACCGAAGAAGTGATGCTGAGTAGCATATTTGCCATGATATTCTCCTTCTTTCTTAAGTTCAGCAAGACGCTTTCCTACCATGTCTGCAAGGAGTTCCTCTGTATCGATGAGGGAAACCTGAACATTGCCATGGCTGTCACGGTCAAGGCTAAGCTGGAGCGCGATGTTCTTTGGAAGCGAGAGGAAAAGATCAGCTTCAGCAGGCTGGAGATATTTTGCGATTGCCTCGAGCTTCTCTTCGTCTCTGAGTGTATCAAACTCTTCAGCGTGCTCGGCAAGAATATCATTGAGCTGAGCTATGAGAAGCTTCATGGACGGGATGAACTCAATGAGACCTTCCGGCACGAGAACAGTGCCGAAGTTCCAACCCATCTTGGCACGCTCCACTATCATGTAGCAAAGCTGATTGACGATATTATCAAGGGTCATGCGCTTCGCCTGCACTTCCTCAGAGATGAGACAATAGTTAGGTTGACATTCAAGAGCGCACTCAAGGGCAATGTGGCTTGCAGAGCGACCCATGAGCTTGATGAAGTGATAGTATTTCTTTGCGGAGTTACAGTCACGCTGGATGTTACCGATAACCTCTGAATAAACCTTGCAGGCAGTGTCGAAACCAAAGGAGGTCTCTATCCACTTGTTCTTCAAGTCACCGTCGATAGTCTTAGGAACACCAATCACCTGGACACCGGCACCGTTAGCTTTATAATACTCAGCAAGAACGCAAGCATTGGTATTGGAGTCATCGCCACCTATAATGACAAGAGCCTTGATATTGAGCTCTTTCAAGATCTTCAGACCAGCGTCAAACTGCTCAGGGCTTTCGAGCTTAGTACGTCCGCTGCCGATGATATCGAAACCACCGGTGTTGCGATAGTCCTTAAGAAAACCTTCAGTGATTTCCATATACTGATGATCCACGAAACCGGAAGGGCCCATGAGGAAACCATAGAGACGACATTCCTTATTTAATTTCTTAAGAGCGTCGAAAATACCACTTACCACGTTATGTCCGCCAGGAGCCTGACCACCGGAAAGGATGATGCCTACATTGAATGGCTCCTCAACACGCTCGGGATTCTCATCCTGCTTGAACTCCACGATAGGAAGTCCATAAGTGTTCGGGAAAAGCTTTTTGATTTCTTCCTGATCTGCTACTGACTGAGTAGGCTCGCCTACTTCCAGTTTTACTGCACCCTGAAGGGCTTTGGGGAGCTTAGGCTGATATTCAGCACGAACTCTCTGAAGGGGACTTTTCTTCATATTCGAAACAAAATCTAAAAATTGAATTTTTTGTGATGCAAAATTAATCAATAAAATCAACTATTCCAAAAAAAACGGACTAATCAAACCGAAAATAAAGAAAAAAGTCGAAAAACCAACCAATGCAAGGATAAAATTTTGATGATTAAAAATTAATCACTAAATTTGCAAAATAAACATTTCCACAATAAAATTATACGCGCAGAATAATCTACAGCTTATGGACCACAAGACATTTTTGGAAAAACTGAGCCAAAGGGTCAATGCCGGGAAAGAAGAGACATCCGAGATGATCGGGGCTCTATGCCAGGTGCTGACAGACTCTGCCCTTGATGGAGACATCGTCACGTTCCCCGGTTTTGGCAGTTTTGAACCGCATAAACGTATCGAACGTATAGCCAAACATCCATCAAACGGAAAAAGGATGCTCATACCCCCAAAAATCACTCTGACATTCCGGCCATCGACCTTACTAAAACAGAAAGTCCGCAACCATGAATAACAAAATAACTTTTCCGCGATTAGCCACGTTGCTTGCCGACCGATCAGGAAGGTCAAAAAGATTTTCGGAAGACTTCCTTCGTGAGTTCTTTTCATTGATCAGCGAAACGCTTGAGGATCAAGAAAGTGTCAAGATCAAGGGGCTCGGCACGTTTCGCCTCACGCGAGTGGAGCCAAGAAGAAGCGTGGACGTCACCACGGGAGAGCCCATGGAGATTGCCGGGCATACGAAAGTGGTGTTCACTCCTGCCAAGGAACTTGCTGACGCCGTAAATTCTCCTTTTGAGGCATTCACTGCCATTGAAATCAGCGATGATGCCGACATAGATCAGCTTTTCCCGGAAGACGAAATTGAGATTAGCGGACAAACCGACCCGGAATCAGAAGAGTCAGAGGAAACTGCTTTAGCGGTCGAGATACCGGAAGAAACCAAAGTCACCTATGAATCCAACCAACCCATAGAAACGACGGTCATTGAGGAAGATAATCAAGTTATTGAGGAAGACAATCAAGAGGAGGATGGTGACGAAGCCGATGTCGAAGGAAATGAAGATTCAGAAGGAAGTGAGGATTCAGAAGTAACTGAAAAATCTGAAAAAAATGAAGAATCTGAAGAAAATGAGGAAATAGAAGGATCTGAAGAAGTAGAAGAGGAAGAGCAACCGAAAAAAAGGACCTGGAAAAAAATCCTTTTGGTTGGGCTTGTTGCTTCTATAGTGGCATTATTTGCCACACTCACCATATGGTATTTCTTTGCCACAGACGATTTCAACAAGAGAATCTACGTTCCTCTAACAAGTGCTTTTACAAGACCAGCTTCCAAAGCATCATCTGACAATGTATATGCGACAGCTGCTGACACCCCTTCTGCCTCCTCGATGAGCATTGACTCGGCAAAAGATTCTATACAGGAAGAACAAGAAGATAATCTCGATGTCCCTACTGCCCCATCGGATGCCGTAGTGTATGACACCATCGGCACTACACGCTACCTTACTACAATGGCAAAATCACATTATGGGAATTTCAACCTTTGGCCCTACATCTATCAGGAAAACCAATCCATTCTCGGGCATCCCGACAGAATCCGCCCGGGCACGGCAGTTGTCATTCCAAAGTTGAGCAAATATGGTGTAGATCACACAAATCGCCATATCATAAAAAAAAAAAAGAAACTGGGAGTTGAGATTTATGCCCGCTATGGGAAAA
>JAIDUH010000108.1 GCA_029060285.1 Muribaculaceae bacterium
GGTTTGGTGGATTGGGGAATTTTTTGTAAATTTGCGGTGGATATTACATTCAGATGTTTTTATGGATGATTTTCTAAGCAATGAGGATATTAATGCGCTCGCAGAGAGGGTGATCGAGTCGGGGGAGGGTGTCGGACGCGAGGAGGCTCTCGCGTTGATGAGGACGCCTTGCTTGGATTCGCTTTGCGATGCTGCTGACCGCGTACGCAAGGCTTTTCACGGCAATCACTTCGATTCTTGCTCCATAGTAAATGCACGGAGCGGGATGTGCGGAGAGGATTGCAAGTGGTGTGCGCAGACCCGACATCACGATACGGGTTGCGTCACCTACAATTTCCTTGATGAAGAGAAGACGATGGATGCCGCCAGGCTCAATGAGGCGACGGGAATACGCAGATTTTCGCTTGTGACGAGCGGCAGGGGTGTTTCAGACCGCGATCTTGATCGCTTCATAGATATCATAAAAAGGCTTAGGAAGGAGACAAACCTGCATCTGTGCGTGTCGATGGGACTCCTGACGGAGCCGCAGCTTGCACGCCTTAAGGAGGCAGGGATAGAGCGCTACCACTGCAATATGGAGACGAGCGAGAGAATGTGGCCCACCCTGGTCTCCACTCACTCGCAAGAGGATAAGCGGAACACAATCGAGGCCGCACGCCGCCAAGGGATGGTAATATGCTCGGGGGGAATCATAGGTATGGGAGAGACAGATGAAGACCGTGTGGACTTTGCCATCATGCTTCGGGAGATGGGGGTAGACAGCGTGCCTATGAATATTCTTAATCCTATCAAGGGAACGCCACTTGAGGGCACTCCCCTACTCTCGGAGGAAGAGATCGTCAGGTGTGCAGCTGTATGGCGGATGATTTTGCCGAAGCAGGTGATACGGTTTGCAGGGGGTCGGGGACGGCTTTCCAAGAAGAACATGGAGCGGATATTCACGGGGGGGGTCAACGGGGCAATCATGGGGGATATGCTGACCACCATCGGCAACACTATAAGGGAGGATAAGGAGATGCTTTTCGGGCTTGATTTCGAATTTTAATTTTGATTGGGGATTCAGGATTTTGGAAGAATTTTTTTCATGATTTATCTTGATTAAGCATGATGAAACATGATATATCATGATAGAACTGATACTGAAAGAACTTATAACTGACAACTGAATATGGATATATCGGTAGTAGTGCCATTATATAATGAGGCGGAGTCGCTTCCGGAGCTTCATTCGTGGATATCACGTGTGATGGCAGAGAATGGATTCTCGTATGAGATCATCTTCTGCAATGACGGGTCGACTGATGAGTCGATGAAAGTGATAAAGGATTTGGGTAAAGATGACAGCCATGTACACTGCATGAGCTTTGCCCGCAATTACGGCAAGTCACCGGCTCTGAATGAGGGATTCAAGATGGCACAGGGGGATGTGGTGATAACAATGGACGCTGACCTTCAGGATTCTCCTGACGAGATTCCGGAGCTCTATAAGATGATCACAGAAGATGGCTATGACCTTGTGTCGGGATGGAAGCAGAAGCGCTATGACCCGCTCAGCAAGACAATACCGACGAAGCTCTTCAATGCCACCGCACGCAAGGTGAGCGGCATCAAGAACCTGCATGACTTCAACTGCGGGCTTAAGGCTTACAGGAAGGATGTGGTGAAGCATATCGAGGTATACGGCGACATGCACCGTTATATCCCATATCTGGCGAAGAATGCCGGGTATAAGAAGATTGGGGAGAAGGTGGTGCATCATCAGGCACGAAAGTATGGGGTGACGAAGTTCGGGCTTGACCGGTTCGTGAACGGTTATCTTGATCTGGCGACGCTTTGGTTTCAGTCGAAATTCGGGGTGAAGCCCATGCACATTTTCGGACTGTTGGGAAGCCTGATGTTTTTTGTCGGATTCCTTGCCACGCTGACTGTGCTGACGCTGAAGATAGTGAGCATGTGCAGCGAGACGTATCATTTCTATGTCACCAATTCGGTGTATTTCTATCTGTCGCTTGCCGCGATGGTGATGGGACTGCAGTTTTTCCTGACGGGGTTTGTCGGGGAGCTTATCACACGAAATTCGCCTGAAAGGAACAAATATCTGATCGGGGAGCAATGGTAGTCATCAATGCATAATGCATAATTTATAATCAAGCGGACGAACAAAGATATGGTAAAATCCGGTAAATATATACGGAGTCTTATGGCGATGGCTTTAGCAGCTGCAGGTGGACTAATGGCATCGGCTCAGAGCAATAAGGGGACGATTACGCCTGTGGAGAGCGACGATGAAGCTCCGCCACAACCTACTCTGCATTATTATGACAAGCATGGGGAGAAGCTTGAGACGCCGGTGCTGTATCTTGCCGAGCTCGACACTGCGAGTACGGTGCGTCCCAAGTCGCCTTATCCTCTATATAATGGGGTGACTGTAGGAGTGAATTTTGCCGATGCCATAATGAAGATAGCCGGACAGAAGCATATGAGTTATGATTTGTCGGCGATGGTGTCGCTGCATAACTGGTTTTTCCCTGTCTTGGAGGCAGGTATAGGTTGGGGGAATTATTCGGATAATAATGACCTATATAAGGTGAAGGCCTACCCAACCATGTATGGGAAAGTCGGTATCAACTATAACTTCCTGTATAAGTCGAATCCGGACTATATGGCATATCTTGGCCTGCGGTTCGGAGTTGCCCAATGCAAATGGGACAAGACGGATATACGCTATACTAATGAGGAGGGGGAGACTGTGTATAGCCCGAATGAAATGAACCAAAGGTGCACGAGCACTTACGGGGAAGTGCTGGCGGGATTGAAGGTTAAAATTGTGGGGGAGTTTTCGTTAGGATGGAACGTGAGATACCGGTTGGGACTTCACAGCAGCGGGGGTATGTCGCCATGGTTCGTGCCGGGGTTTGGGACCGGGCCCATCGGATTTTCGTTTTGCGGGTATTGGACGTTTGGAGGGAAGAGGAAGAAGGAATTGTCAACGATCAACGATGAATTGTCAACGATCAACGATGAATTGTCAACGATTGACGATTGACGATTGACGATTAACGATCAACGATCAACGCGCCGGGACGCATGCGGAGCATGCTAACTACTCTGGTTGATGCTCAGGGCGCATGCGGAGCATGATTAACTACGTTAGGATTTGGAGAGGGTGAGGGTGAATTCAAGGCCTCCGGAGGGAACGTTGCGGACGGTGATGTCGCCGCCGTGGAACTGGGCAGCCCTCTTCACTATAGCCAAGCCGATGCCTGAGCCACCTTTCTTGCGGCTGCGTCCAGATTCAATGCGATAGAAACGGTCGAAGAGGTGCTCGAAATGCTCCTCAGCAATGCCTGTGCCGTCGTCGCAGATAATGATGCGATAACTCTTTTCATCCTCCCCTTGAAGCAAGACGGATACTGTAGAGCCACCGGAATAGAGGATGGCATTGTTGATGAGATTATTGAAGATTGACTCGAGAAGCGGTGCGTTGCCGAGCATCATCATGGTCTCAGGAAGATTGATCTCAAAACCAATACCGGCATCTTCAGCCTTCGGAAGAAGGGTGTCAGTGACTTCATCGACTATATCGCGGAGCGAAAGCAGCTCCCTGTTGATGTTTTCGGCACCATCTTCAAGACGGTTAAGAGCGAGGATATCCTGAATCATTGTAAGAAGCCGGTCGGAATTTGCCTTGCAGCGAGAAAGAAGCATGTTGAGCTGGGCATCCGAAAGCTTGTCGCGATGCGTGAGGATAGTCTCAAGCTCAAGAGAAATGGCGGAAACGGGGGTCTTCAGCTCATGATTGATGTTGTTGGTAAGCTCTTTTTTCAGCTTTGCCTTCTCCTTCTCCTCCTTAAGAGCAATGGCAGCCTGACGGTCACGCTCGGCGAGCGTGCGTTGCCAGCGGACATATATCAGCACAATATTGTGGGCAATGGTGCCGAGCTCGTTTCGGGGGAACATCTTGGTATCATATATCTCCTCACCTTTCTCAGCAGCCTGAGCGAATTCTGAAAGGCGCTTAATGGTGGCACCGATGCGAGATGTGGAATACCAGGTGATAGCTATGACAAAAATATAGATAAAGAGAGCATACCAAAGGAAAGTACGGTCGATGCTCATGAACTCAGCGATACCGACATCGTGACCAAGGGCACCAGTACGAGCGTAAAGATCACCTTCCTTGAGCGCTGCATAGTAGTAGAAATCGTCGTCGTCGACTTCGTCGTTGTTGTGGATTGAGAAACCACGATGGGTGTCAGACTCGGATGCCATGCGCAATTCCTCGACATCTAAAGGGTTGCCGATTTTTCCTATTCCAGTGTTATCGTAAAGGATGTTGCCGTTAGTGTCAAAGACGGCAAACTGGAGTTCCTGAATAGGGAGATCGATTGTGCGTTCCCAAAGTTCAACGTTTACGACTCCCCCTTCGTAATGGTCGAGTAGCTGATAATTAAGGACTGTCAGCTGAGCGTTGAGAAGTTCCTGGCGGTAGCGTTTCTCACGATTGAACTGGAAGGCGAGGAAAGCGACTTCGCAGATAGTGAGGATCGCCACTACCATAAGGAGGAGTTTTGTGCTATAGCTGATTTTAAAACGAGGCACCTTTTTATAACTATTAACGATTAACGATCAACTATTAACGATTAACGATCAATAACTCAACTTTCGCAAGTTCTAAAAATCTCACGCAAAGGGCGCAAAGGAGCAGAGAACAGGCGAAACTTGAATACTACCTATCGATATTCTTTTTAGACTTTGAAGCCGTAGCCGTAGCCGGAACGGGTGACGATGAGTTTGCCGTATTTGCCGATCTTGGCGCGTAGGCGGGTGACGTTGACGTCTACTACACGGTTGACCACGACAACTTCGTCAGACCATACTTTCTGGAGAATGTCTTCGCGCGAGAATATCTTACCCGGATTGCTCATGAACAAGGACAGGAGTTCAAATTCCTTTCTTGGCATGCGTACGGGGACTTCATCGATGGTGCAGACAATCTGATCAAGGTCGATAACGAGGCCATCTTCACGGATGATTCTCTTAGCTTTCACATCCTCCTTGGCAACAGGAGCTGACGCTTGAGCAGGAGCTGTAGCTCCGCCACGTTCGGTGCGACGGAGAACGGATTTGATGCGAGCAAGGATGTTGCGGATGTTGTAGGGTTTCGTGACATAGTCGTCGGCACCGAGATTAAGACCTGCAATCATATCATCGTCAGCATTTTTAGCCGTGCAGAAGATGATAGGGATATTGGCAGTCTTCGGATTGCGTTTAAGCACACGAGCCATTTCAAAACCGGACATCTTACCCATCATGACATCGAGCATGATCAGGTCGTAGGAAGTGAGGTTCATTTCGAGAGCTTCCTCTGCTGAGTAAGCGGTATCGGCTTCGTAGCCTTCAATTTCGAGGTTAAGTTTGAGACCTTCACAGAGGTCGGGTTCGTCGTCGACGACTAATATTTTGTAGATTTCCATGTTGTGTAGTTTACATCGTTGTCGTCGTTTTCATCGTTGTCAACGAGACATAGTTTTTTTAATGTTGCAAATTTAATAATTTTTTTTGAATGATGCAAATTAGTTGGGAGTTTTCCGGGGAGGATGGTGTGTGCTCACTGCGTTCGCACCACAATCGCCTTCTTTTGTCAGGAACATTTTTTTTGAAGGGATGGGGCTTTGCTTTGGTGGGGAGGCTGGGAAGCCTCCCCACCATTCAACCTTTTGGGGGAGTTGGGTGTTGTAGTGGTATATTTTTAGTTCTTAATTATTTTTTACTTCTTAATTAATTCTGCTATGAAAAGTATCTATAAGGCTTTGGCTATTGGAGCTATCGGAATCAGTGCGGCAGCGATGCCCGCTCAGGGAGACGCATGCACGCGAGTAATATATGAGGGGGCTGACAGCCTCTATATCATCGGACGGTCGCTCGACTGGAAGACACCTATCCCAACAAATCTTTATGTGTATCCTGCAGGAATCTACAAGCAGGGAGCTTCCACACCCGACGGCATCAACTGGACTTCAAAGTATGGGGCAGTATATGCCGTAGGTTATGACGGAGGCATCACCGAGGGCATGAATGAGAAGGGATTGTCGGTGAACGGTCTTTTCTGCAAGGGAACGGTATATGAAAATGCTGCCCGCGAGAAGAATCCCCCTATTTCACTTGCAATGATTGTCGGCTGGATTCTTGACAATTGTGAGACTGTCGGGGAGGTGCAGAACCTTCTTACCACTACCCCATTCAGCATAGAAGGGGCAACGTTTGACGGGGGCACTGTGTCGACCCTTCACTGGGGAGTGACAGACGCAACCGGCAAGAGCATCATCTTTGAGTTTGACCATGGCAATCTCAATATATATGATCCAGGCGATATCCGCGCGATGACGAATGACCCGCAATGGCCTGCTATGACAGCCATCATCAATTATTGGGAAAAGATTGGGGGCAAGAATATGCTTCCGGGCACGGTGTCAAGTCCGGACCGTTGCGTTCGCGCTAATTATTTTGCCCATAGGGTGGAACAGACTTCAGATGCCCAGTTGGGAGCGGCTATCACACGGTCAGTGCTTGTGAACAGTTGCGTTCCTTATACTTACACGGTAGAGGGGGAACCAAACGTGAGCTCGACTCAGTGGAGAAGCTATTCAAATCTTCGCGATAAGCTTTATTATTTTGATATCGTAACTAATCCGGGATATTATTATGTGGATTTGATGAAGTGTGATCTGACTAAGAAGGGGCATATCTTGAAGTTGGACACTTCCCACAGTTCGGATTTGGTCGGGGATGTGACAAAGAAATTTGTGAAGTCGGATGGGTTTAAGCCTATGTATTGATGTTCACTATTGACTGGGAAGATGATATAAAAAAAGCATTCCTTTTTGGGATGCTTTTTTTGTGCTCACTGCGTTCGCACCACAATCGCTTTCTTTGGGGGATGGAATTTATGGGGATGCTTTTGGGGATTTGATTTTTGGGAGGATGCTTTTGTGCTCACTGCGTTCGCACCACAATCGCCTTCTTTGGGGGATGGAATTTATGGGGAGGCTTTGGGGATGGAATTTTGGGAGGCTTTGGGGATTTAATTTGGGGAGGATTTTATCGAATGGAGAGGGTGATGCCTATGTCGGCAAGGACGATGCGGCGGAGAGTGTAGACTATGCCGTGGAGTTCGTGGAAGGCGTTTAAGGCATATTTGAGGGCTATGTATTTTTCAACGTCAAATTCGCTTCTCCCGTCGTGGATAACCTCGTAAAGACGCTGGGCGTTTGTGTAAGAATCGTCAAGAATCACCGACATTGTCTTTCTCAATTCACGCATTGATTGAATGTCGTTGGTGCCAATAAGCTCGAGGCAGGTGTTGCAGCAGTCGCAGATGTTGGCAACGAGAATCTCAAGTTGCTCGAGATACAATTCAGGGAACTGGACGTCATAATTTTCCAAATATTCAATGCATACTTCTCCAAGCCTACGCAGAGACGCATTTATGGCGAAACGACAGTCAGTGGCAATATTTATCCAGGATGCAAATTCGATATATATATATCGGTCGATGGAATTTACACATTCCACCTGTGCAATTCTCTGGTCTTTCAGTTCAATCTTCATTTCCTTAGTGTCAGAGACACATTGCAGCAATGATTTGACATCACTTCCATAGTAGGTCTTGCTGATTTGAGTCAGAGTAGTCTTTGCAAATTCAAGAAACTGCTTTTGATTGCTGAAGATGTATTCCACAAAAATGGTATAGGCCTTCTTCGGATCTTCAGTATCTTTTATGGTACGGAAGATCACGGCAGTCTGGTCGTTGATGTATTTGCCACGCTTGTGTTTCTTTCTTGTCAACACAGCATTGTCACCCATCACCTCCAAGTAAAGGAGGAGAGCAATGGCGAATACTGCAACCAAGGCTAAAATGATGATGAACCAATATTCCATATGGAATTGTGAGTTGAGAATTGAGAATTGAGATTGCTTATTGCAAGCAAAGCTTGCAGCGTAAACGGCTTCGCGCTTGTGAGTATAACGCTAACAATTGATGATTGTCAGACACGGAATACCACGAGGGGGAAACTGTGATGCAAAGTAATAAAAATTTTGTTACAATGATGTTACAGAGGGGTTGCAATATTATTAATTAACACAATCTCATTTTGAATTAGATTGGTGGGAATTCAGGCTAAAGCCTGAATCAGTAAGAAAGGATGGGGAGAGGAAACTATATGGGAAAAAAAGATGGGAGCTGAGGCGATATGGGGAATAAAAAAGGACGCACGAGGCGTGCGTCCTTTTTAAGGGAATTATTTAATTCTAATTATGTATCTATTAGAAGAGTACTTTCTCAGCCTTGTTGCCGGTCTTCTTGATGTAGATGCCCTTTTCGGGGTTAGCTACGCGACGGCCCTGGAGGTCGAAGTATTCAGCGTTCTTGTCGATCACGATAGTGCTAACGGCATCGCCCTCACCTTGGATCACCTTAAGGGAGAAAGAAGCACCGAGACCCTCGATGGAAACGATGCCTGTGCGGTCAGTATCAGAGGGCTCCACAGAAAGAGTCATTGTAGTGTAAGGATTCTGCTGAGTCACTTCACTTAAACCAACCTTAATCCACTCAGGACATGAGAGTTCATAATATCCCAATTCAATAAGATAAGCAATATTATACCAATAAGCCTCCAACTCAAGAGACACTTCACCACCCTCTTTGGAAACATTTACATACTCTTCACCATCGACAGCACGAATATATGCGTAAATAGCATCTACCATAAACATCTGGTTAGAAGCAAGAGTAAGAAATTCATCGCCATTATCAAAATCATACAGACCTCTATCATAGGCAATAGTTGTAGCAGGAACACCATCAACATTATATGAGAACTGCATGCACAATGATGGAGTAGGTAGGATTCCATAGTTACCAGATGAATATTCCTCATAGTTTACAGGATAGAATCCAGAACAAGGAGTAATGTCTGTGATAACACCATTACCGGAGAATCCTTCGATAGTAATAGCCACGCGGGAATCAATATAGACTTCACCTTCAAGTTCATCACCGTCCTCATTAAGAGGATTATATTCAAACATCACCCAATTGTTTTCGCCACGAGGAACAGCAGCATAACCGAGAGCAATAGGAGTTTCAGAAATCAAGCCATCCTCTCCTACTGGATATATATAACTTATCAGCTGCGTTTCGGCATTAGAAGTGGTGAAAAGGTAACCCCACATTCTTGTCATAGAATAAGTACTTGCAGGAGCCGGGAACATAAGAGTGTAATTGTCCATAACAATATCAGACACAACCGAACCCTCATATTCACTTTCCAGAAGAGACTGCCAGTTGTTCCAGTTATTATTAGAAGCATCCACATAAACTCCATTCTCATTAAAGCCTCTTTCAGTAAGGCTATATGAGGAAACATATGTGTTCATAAAGGGTCTATTACTGGAATCCCTCATTCCGTAGTTCTGATATGGAGACATGCCCCAGTCGCCAGTTTGCTCATCATTTTCAAACCAAGAATTGGCAGAACCACCAAAAGCGTAACCAACAACATTAGACGGGAAATATACCTCGGAGCCAGACTCACCAATTGCAGAAAGCTCGGGCACCATCATCTGACCGATAGAAGACTTAATAGAAAGATCTTCAGCATCTGAAGTCTTAACATCCCAGTCTTCATCTTCCCCTAAAAATACTACTTCGGAGTAATTCCATTGCACCGAAGTATTTCCAGTACTGAAGTTATAGAAATTAACATCCCCATAGCTACTTCCTAAACCGAAAGTCACACCACTGTAGCCATATCCATTAACAGAGTTACCTAACGCCCAGATATTGGTTGCAGGACGATAGAATGCGAATGGCTTAGAAGCACGTGTAGATTTAGCCACTTTCTTCATGCTTGAGGGGTCGATAGCCTTAACAAAATGTTTAGCCTCAACTTTTTCAAATGTTGGCTTAGATCCCTCAGCAACACTCCTTAAAGGCATTGCCTGCTTCTCTACTGCAGATGCAGACACAGCCAGACAAGCTGCAGAAAGAAGAATGTAAAAATTTTTCATAACACAAATATTAATAATAAAAGAATATAATCAGTAGCTTATAAAATATCATTATAATATACCAAGCAGCTTCAAAGATCTTGATATGATAAATGCCGCAATCTTGACCAGCCAAGAAATTTCTTACATTAGCTTGGCGCACAAAACTCTTAGGGTCTTATCCAGAATGCCACAAGATTAACACACATTTATCATATCATATACTAATAAGATCCACCTAAAGAAAATAGAAGACCATGACTTTTAGCAAGGCCTTCTGTAACAATCAAAATCATTTCTTCACTTTGAATGAACAAGATGAAGAATTATCATTCTTATCAGTGAGAATAATAACTTCAGGACACATCGGATCAGACACAGTCATAAGAAAATAACCTGTAAGATAATCCTTGAAAGCTTTGTATGCCGGGATTTCCTTGTCGTACTTCAACGCAGTATTATTTCCTCCAGTGATACTGAAGTGAAGCTGGTCGGAAGAAACAACGTTGTCATTTGCATCTGTCTGAACATCATATTCGATATAATCACGACAAATTCTGGTTCCTATACGCGTGACAAGTTGAGGAACAATTTTACCTGCCACAGATGCATAAGTAAAATCAATGGCTCCAAGTGTATCTTTAGAAGTAAGAGCAGAAACCAAAGCGTCATTTGCTGCATCATATAGAGACTTTACCTTACCTGAGAGAGATTCGGGATCGAGAGTCCATGTAAGGTCGGCACGGATAAGATTTTCAAGAGGAGACGTAGCACGCAGATCCTCAACATTATCTCCATTCATAGCACCCTCTGAATTGAAATAGAGATTCTCAATCTCAAAGGTAGAGTCATCAGCACGCTTAACTTCCAGGGGCTTCATGAAGCGGAAACCATCGAGAGTAAAGATACCATTAGCAGACACAGTCTGAGAAACGGCATCGCCAGCAAGAGGATATATGGATGGAATGCCAGTGCCAAAATCATAGACCCTGTAGAGATTACCATCGACATCAGTCATCGTGAGATCATTGAACCTGGTAGAAAAACGGTTAGGAATATCCTTAACATCTTCCAAGTATTCCTGAACATCTACAGATGTATCAAGACGGTGCAGGAAGATGTCGATGAGACGTTTTTTGCCGAGCAGACGGACAGTCTTGCCATCTTCAGAAACCTCCATCACCTGGAACTCATAGTCACCTTCGTGGCCGTAACCTGTCTCATTGATATCACCCTCCTCTCCAGAAGGCGCGTCCGGACCAACGATATTTGCCGGGTCAGAGAAGATATGGAAAAGTTTGTTGTAGGAGTTGAAGGAAAGCACCGGACCATTGTCGGCTATCATCTTCCAGAGGGAAGTCTCCTGCTTGAACTCTCCATCAATCCATTTATGATTAGCGGAAATCTGAACAGAACCGTTCTTGTCAAACTTCATGACAAATACATATCCGGGCTCTTCGGCATTAGAGAAATACTCCATTGTCCAAAGGCCACCGTCAGCAGTCAGGACATCGGCATAGTCTTTCTTATATTGCTCGAGGCGGTCGGCAGCAGACTGATCGAAGATCTCATTATCATCGTTAGAACAGGCTGTCAGAGCGAGAGCCGCGAGGGCAGCGAGATATATTGATTTTCTTGTTTTCATCGTTTTCATCGTTTTCATCGTTTTCATCAAGTTGCATTACTGGATGGCGTTGACTTCGTCGCGGAGAGCATCGATGTCGAAAGAATTCTGACGTTTCTGCACTATGTCGCGAAGCTGGTCGAAAGAAATCTTCCACTGATCGGCAAACCAGTTACGGGCTATGGACTGCTTCTGCAGGATGATGTCGTAACCATTCACATTATCCTTGTCTTCGACCGGAAATATCTCATGGGTCTCACTAAGCTTCTCAAGATAAGCCTCAACTTCTTCCACAGTGGTAAGATATTCTCCTTTCAATCCCACAAGACCAACGCGGTAGTTCTTATAGTCCTGCTCTTGTGAATAGAGGAAATAATGCTGAGTCTTCACGTCGGAAGGATCGTCATAAAAGTAATAGCAGTAGTAGTTGGCATTCTCATCCTCAAGCTCACCGTCAGCCTTGCCGCTGCCTGTAGCCCATCCTCTCTGAGCCATCCATAAGATAAGGTCCATCTGGTCGGGCGTACGTGTAAGATAGTTTGCGATGGTCTCAGCAAAGTCCTCACGAGCCTGTGAAGAGGCATATGGAGTCACGAAACCAAGAGAGGCAACATAACCTGGCTGGCGAGACTGCCATGCACTGTCGTCGTAACGACCGGTAGAAAGAAGGTTGAAATCGGTCGGGTAAGACTTAGTCTGGTGAAGGATGTGACCGAACTCATGATGCATCGTACGGAAATAGTATTCGTTGAGCATATTGATGTCGTCGAGATCCATCTCATTTACCTTGAAGAGGGTCACCTTCAAGCCGCCCTCAGCAAGACCGAGAGTCTCGGTACCGGTCTGAGGATTATATGCCGGAGAACCCACGAGGTGAAGGATACGCGGTCCGTAGCTCTTGATGAAGTCTTCACCAACAAGTTCCTTATATGAATCATACCAGAGGTATTTTGTAAGGAGTGCAAGGTCGCGTGCATTATCATATGTAGCGGGCACAAGATTATAGTTCATATCCGCCTCAACGTCTTCCATAAGATATTTGAAGTCGACGTTGTAGATGTCGCGGAAGTTCTTGTTGAGCCACTTATCGAACTTGTAAGTATAGGAGGAGGGATCAGGCTCGTCGCTAACATCGGGAAATATGGTAGGTCCGAGGTCGTCGCTGGAGCAAGCCGCGAAAAGAGGAGCGATCATTGCTGCGATGATATATCTTGAAAATTTCATAGTTATTGAGTTATCAGTTGTCAGTTATCAGTTGTCGGCGGTAAGTCGAATTATTTACTTACGGCTTCATATGCACTCGGAGGTGTGACCTTTGTATCTTCCACACTTGGACGAGGATTGCTCTGCATACCAGCAGCCACGATCTCCGCAGGAATCTGGATAGCCTTACGCTCATCAAAGACGCCAAGGTGGTCCATCTCATCCTTACCTATCTTGCGATCAAACTCAAGGCCGAAGCGCTTAATATCAAACCAACGCATACCGGTATGGATCATCTCGATACGGCGGAAATGCTGGATACACTGCAAAACAGCCAAGGCATCATTACCGGAAATCGACCATTTTGAAGGGCAGATCTGGTCAATATTGATTGTCTTAGCAATTCCATAGCCAGGATCGTTCTCCACATAGAATTCGCGTATGTTGTCAATGGTCAGGTCGACAAACATATCCTCGCTTCCTTCAGCTCCAGGGCAATTGCGACGAGACTTCTCCCAGATAGAGATATCATTGACAGCACCTTGGATATCACCGAGGAAAAGCTTAGCCTCGGCACGAGTGAAGAGGATTTCCTCTCCGGTGAACTCAGAACGAGTCACATGGGTATATCCGATACCAGCCACCTTATCAGTATATTCAAACTGCTCACTGATATTGCCAGCGAAATAGCTACCGTACTCACTCTTTCCATTTGAGCCACAGCTTCCGTTGAAGCATGGATGCATCACAAAAGTAGAGCCCTTACCGTTGGTAAGACGCCACTGGAATCTGCTCCAGGATGGAGAGGAACCGTGGATTGTGGAGTTAAGGGCATCGCGGATCACACCGAAACGGGAGCTGGCAGCGAAATGACGCCATGCCTGCGAATAAGTAGCGATCAGCATGAAATTGCGAGCCTTGTCAGAACCTTGATTGAACTTGCCGAAATCGTAGATGTAGTAGAAGTTGCCGAGATTCTGGAAGATGGTGCTCATATATATGGCCGGATCCACGTTTTCTCCACCAAAAGCGTTATTGCAGTACTGGAGACACTTATCATATTCGCGTGTGAAGAGATAGAATCGCGCTGCATAAGCATCAGCCGCGGTCTTATTGAAGTGATACTTTGGAATCTCGTAAAGGCTATTATCGATGAGGGGGAGCGCAGCCTCAAGGTCGGCGCGGATGTTATCATAGGTCTCCTTAAGGGTACCGCGCTGATAGTTGGGCTTCACTGTCTTCTCCGGCTTCTTGATATAAGGGATGCCGAGAAGGGACTCATTGTTGACATCGCCACGATATGGATGGCAGAATATCTGTGCAAGCATGAAGTGGCAGTAGCTGCGGATCATAAGAGCCTCACCCTTTACTGCACGCTGAGTAGCGTCGAGCGGACCTTTCGCCTCCCATTCGTCGAGGACCTCGAGAACGGCATTCGCACCTGCAATAGCATTATAATTTGATTCCCATATACCGGAAGGGGAATCAGCAGAAGTATTGCTGAGGCACACCTGCCAACGGAACATCTCCTCGTCGCCACGATCGTAGGCAGAGAGATTGTAGCGAAGGCCGTCGGCATCGGGGGCATTGTTGTCTTCCATATTGTCAGACATCAGCTCGCATGGCCAAGCGTAGTTATAATTAGGATATGATGATGCCAGCAACATACGCAGCTTGTCGGTAGTGTCGAGTTCAACACGGGAATCGGTCGGAGTGCCGAGGAAATCGCTTCCGCAGGAAGATAGTCCGAGAACGGCACCCAGAGCCAGAGTATATATTATTTTTTTTGCTTTCATTGTTTCAGTTGTCAAGTTTTCGAGTTGTCGAGTTTTCGAGTTATCGAGTTTTAGTTTTAGAAACCGACGCGGACGGTGAATGTGAACTGCTTCGGGTTAGGAGAAGCCACACCACCTGTGTTGAAGAACTCGGGATCCTGACCGTGGAGTTTCTTATCAGAATAGATCAGGAATGGGTTAGTAGCCGCGAACTTAAGCGAAGCGCTTCCTATGCGTAGCGCATTTGTCCATCTCTCAGGGAACTCATACTGGAGAGAAATTTCCTTCATTCGTATAAAGTCGCCCTTAGCGATACGAGCCGTAGAATAGTTGTAGGCGTTGTAGGCATAAGAGAGATAGTTGTCGTTGTTAGACTGGCGAAGAGACGCAATAGTCGGGATATTAGTATATTTTTCGTCTCCGGAAGCAACCCAACGGTCCATGAAGTCCTTAGGCATTGCAGTGAGGTCTGAATACGCGGCAGCAAAAACCGGATCAAGGCGGAGCTTATTGCCGAACGCGTAAGTCATGAAGACATTGAGAGTCCAGTTTTTCCAATTAAGGGTATTGCCGAAACCACCCGTATAAGGAGCATCGACGGGACCCTCATAAACGAGGTGGTCAAGTTTCTCCCATTCCTGCATGTTGATGTCGGAAGTAGTGACCTCACCGTTCTCATTAATGAACTGTGGTATACCGTCTTCAGTCAGCCCTACGAACGGGATAGAGAAGATAGCACGCACCGGATAACCCTGAACAGCAAAACCAGTACCTTGAACGAGGTCGATCACACGTGAACGAGAAGTAAGGTCTGTGATCTTATTCTTCGCGTACGAGAAGGTAAGGTCAGTAGTCCAGTTGAAGTCGTTGGTCACGATATTGTGGGTAGTAAGAGTAAATTCCACACCGTGAGAAGCCATAGAAGCCACATTTGCATACTTCATGATTTCACCACCGACACCCTGAGTGTATATGCGTCCGATAAGGTCGAAGTTGTTACGCTTGTACCAGTCAGCCACAAAATTGATCCGGTTGTTGAGGAAGCCGAGGTCGACACCGACGTTGAACTCATGCTTTTTCTCATATGTCAGCTCACCGTTGGCGAGCTGGCTTAGGATAAGTGTCTGCTCATAGGCGAAAGTATCCTGTCTCCAGGGACGTGACGGATAGTATACTGCCGAAGCGTTAGACACAGCGGCGAGACCGGAATCGGCAGTCAGCGAGTAAGACAAGCGAAGGTTGGCAGTAGAGAGAACCGGGTTGGCAAACCAAGATTCGGAATCAGCAAACCAAGCGCCTGAAATGTTCCAAGTAGGCAGCCATCGAGACTGGGAAGACTTTCCGAGCTTGTTGGAGCCCTCATAGCGGAGAGTACCGTTGATTGTGTAACGGTTGTCATACATAAAGCTTGCAGTGCCAAAATATGCCATGTTGCGGAAAGTGGTAGGAGTATATGAATAATAGTTCATGTTCTCCTCGTTCTGCTGCTTGAAGAGCTTCCAGTCAGTGAAGGGGATATTCCCATTCTTGTAGCAGATGCCCCATCCTTCGTAAGACTCAGTCAGACGGTCGATCTTAGAGGCTTCCATACCCGCCATAGCATTGACGCGATATTTGCCCTCAAAGTCACGGTTGTAGGTAGCAGTAGCTCGGAAGTCCCACTGGTTCATAGCATAGAGAGTATGCTTTAGAATACCGCCGTTAGGCAATACAGTTATAGGGAGAGAGTTAGGATCATCCGGGTCAGTGTAAAGATAGGGGTTGGAAGCGCGAATTGTAGCGTTTTCAGGATTTACACCTGCACGGTAAGCCATAGCCTGGTTAGAATCATCCATAATGTAATGATTCTGGGCAGAAGTACTGCGGCGGAAAGAGCCGAGAGCCATCATTGTAAGGCCAATCACAGGCTTCCAAGTCAATTCTCCCTGGAACTTGAGGTCGGTCACATTGAGGTCAATGTAGTTGTTGTCAAGCTCATTGAAGATATTGAAATCAGCGTAGTTACGAGTCTGGATCGCGTTGGGGTCGGTCGTTCGCGCCGTATTCAGCGCATACGAATATGGGTTGATATCGAAAGAACGGTTTACAGCACCGGAAACGACGTCAAGTTCTTGAGAAAGTGTACCCGGTGCCTTCTGATGGCGGTAGCTGTCAGAAGTAAGGAGCTTCACTTTAAGAGTACGAGAGAGATTGTAAGAAGCATTCGCATTGAAAGTGTAGCGAGACACATTAGAAGACTTATACCAACCATCATCGCCCATATATGAGAACGAAGTATAGAACTGCCCCTTGTCAGTACCACCGGAGATGCTCACAGCGTGGTTCATCATCACGTTGTTGTTGAAGAGGAGGTCAAACCAGTCGGTGTTGCGGAACTCGGCCTCACGGAGGTAGGCATTCTTGGCAGACTCCGTATTGGCAAGCCCGAACTGTCCGGTCTCGGGATTGTAGGTATTGATGAGCTTATACATCGTGCCGTAGACGCCGGAGTTTGATGAATTGGCGAGAGAAGCGAAAGAGAGCCATCCCTTTTCTTCCATCTCCTTGTAGATACCCATCTGCTCCTGCGAGTTTGCGATATTGAAGTTACGATAGTTGGGTTTCAGACGATATGTGAACTCACCTGTATAGTTGATGTTGGTATGTCCGGAGCGACCCTGCTTAGTGGTCACGACGATCACACCCGCCATAGCTCGAGCACCATAGATAGAAGTAGCTGAACCATCCTTAAGCACCTGGAACGACTCAATGTCGTCGGCATTAAGGCCGGCGATGGCAGAGGCAATCAGAGTCTCGGCGTTACCGGAAGAGAGGTCGTCGGAGTCGAGCTCGACGTTATCCTCGAGGATCACACCATCGACCACCCAAAGGGGCTTGTTGGTACCGTAGATTGAAGTAGCACCACGGACACGAATCTTAGGAGCGGTACCGAAAGTGCCGGACACGTTCTGCATCTGGACACCTGCCACACGGCCATCGAGAGAACGAGCGACATCGGCGACGCCTGAAAGCTTAGTCTTATCCGCATCGATCTTAGTAGCCGAACCGGTGAACAGACGACGGTCGACAGTACCCATACCGGTCACTACGACTTCGCTAAGCTGCTGGGCATCGGACACAAGTTCAATCTTCATAGGGGTTTCAGTTGCCTTAACCTCAGCGGTCTTGCAACCCACGTAAGTCACTTGGAGAATAGTTTTAGCATTAGGCACGGTAATCTTGAAATTACCGTCAATGTCAACACCGACGCCAGACTGGGGCTTACCCTTAATCTGCACCGTCGCACCGATAGCGGGTTCACCGGGTTCGTCCTTTAAAGTGACCGTACCCGTGACCACTATGTCGGCATACATACCAATAGCCATAATGAAGCTAAGGGCGAGTAGGACTAATTTCTTTTTCATTTTCGTTCCGAAATGTGGTACTAAGTTGTGGTTAAATTCTCATTTATAGAGAAATAAAGACCATATTGTGTTATTATGTTCGTATAAAAAACAGCGCCAAAAACAGCAATCCGGGCGCATCTACATAGAGGAGAAAAGTTCTCCTACAAATGTTTCATGATGCAAAGATACAAAAAAACACTGGAATAAAAGAATTTTTAAGTGACTTTTTTAGTTAAAAACAAATAACAATATGTTAAAAAACATATATTTGTATGTTAAAAACAATATGCAATTATCAAAATGTCAAAAATCTCTTATTCTTAAGAAGCAAGAATCAGACTAAACATAAAAAGCCTGCAAAAATACGCTTATCCAATGGCAAAATGACATGAGATATTTTTTTTGAAGCCGGAGAGGGAGACGAGGAAGGGGAAGCAGCCGCAAGCTGCATCGGGGTACAAACCGGACAATGGGAGGCTGAAGAAGACGCTTCAGGGAGGAGGGAAGAATTAAAGGGAGGCAGAGCAGCCTCCCTTTATACATCAGAAGAGCGCTTTACTTGACGAGCGCCCTGCTTTATGAGCGCTTTATTTGACGAGTACTTTGACAGTGCGAGATCCGTAGCGGACCAAATAAAGACCAGCCGGGAGGGATTCGGCTGAAGACATGAGATGGCCCTGCATGTCGAAGACTTGAGAGCCTTCAGGGGCATAGACACAACCGATGCCACCGGAAATCTGCACTTGCTCCTCCCCTACTTCATCTACAGCATTGTTTTCAGCACCTTTAGGGAGATCCTTAGGCACGAAACGAATTACATTGGAAGTATCGGAGCAAGGGATCGCTTTTACAGCACGCACATACACCTCTATCTCATAATTCCAGAATGTGACAGGAACGCTGACCACCTTCAGGGAAGTAACATTTCCAACATTTAATTCATCATACACTCCGAGTACCTTTCTAGAGCTGACACGTTTGATAGTGACCTGATACGAATCGGCACCATCCACCGGATCCCAAACGAGAGTAAAATTGCGGGCACTGCCCTCATCAGCATACGGTGTGTCATGGAGCAATGGAGCACCGGTAGGAGTCTCAGAAAACATATTATAACCGAAATAAGCTGTCTTGGAACCGGCATCATATGCAATATCAGTAATGAACGGAGATTTCCACATACCGTATTGCTTAGAAGGGATCAACTCGTAGGGACTTCCGGGGAAAATATTCTCTTTTGTGAAAGCCGGATAATTCTCACCTTTTGCGTAATGGATGACAACATTGCTGGAATTCTTTGAATTGACACTATTGTTGGTCCAAAGGTTCTTATTATAGTTGATACGCCATATGACGAGTCCAGACTCGGGGAAGCAAGAATCCCAGCCTGAAGAATCCCTCGCCTCTACAACGAAATATTCAGACTCAAGATCGTCGCTATATTCATTTTTGGGGATTCCAATCTTAACCGCAGTAGGAGTAGCTGAATTGCCAAGGGCAACCAATTCATAATTCGAAGCATCTTCAGCATCGGTATACTCAAGCCAACGGCAAAGCCACTGCTCATATGCCGACATGAGAGGAGGACGACAACCATTGAAATTATAGCTTCCCGAGCACATCACAGACCATTTGCCCGGAGTAAGGACCTCTACACCCTCGGTGTAGTTGGTATCATAAAGGTCAGGGAGTCCAAGGACATGCCCATATTCATGAACGAAGGCGCCGATGCCATCGACCCAGGGCTCTGAGCCGTCTTTCCACGGCTGTCTCCCGGTATTAGGATTTATACCTTTGAGTTCGTTGGCGCAAGCATATGGACCCATTGACTTACCATCCAACCGAAGGCTGTTGGAAGCGCCGAAAGAAGAAAGATACCTATAATCAAACTGGTGGGGCCATATAGTCTCAGTATCTGAATCTGCTTTTCCGTAGCCTGCATAGTAGAAGAAAACGGTATCGATGACCCCGTCGTTGTCAAGGTCATAGTTAGAGAAATCGACTTCGCCTGAATCGTGAAGGGCTGTAAGGGACTCCCTTATAAGAAGCGACATCGCAGAATTACCCATACCATCGAAATAGGAAGCCTCCTTGCTGACCTTTACAGGGCCATATACATCAAACTGTGGAGCATAGAGACCATTAGAGGACGCCAAATAATAGTCGAGAGCAGAACCTTGTCCGCCATAGTCGGAAAAGCCGGGCTCATTGAGCTGACGAGTGAAGAAATCCTTGGGATTGTCAACAGTGAAACTCACATCACTGAATTCCACGAGGACAACAAGAGAGCGATTTCCTTTTCCGATAGTCGGATAATTGGAGCGACCTTCCTTGTCGAGGGTAGCCATCCTTTGCATCGAAGAGCGAGAAGATGGAGACTCGAGGGCAGGGAACTTA
The DNA here is from genome assembly GCA_029060285.1 of Muribaculaceae bacterium. Lineage (GTDB taxonomy): Bacteria > Bacteroidota > Bacteroidia > Bacteroidales > Muribaculaceae > Lepagella. The sequence continues at coordinate 20,439 of JAIDUH010000108.1, forward strand.
GCTTCCGATTCCATGCGAAGCATCTCGATGTTGGACTTAGAGCATGAAAGAGCCATTCCATCGCGGACAGCGTCAGTGATGAAACCACGCGAATCGCGTTCAAGAATACGTGAGCAGCTTTCATCGGTCATGAAATGGAAAAATTCATTTCCATGGACACGCACGGTGACTTCCGTGCCATCGGGATTAGTCAGGACGCGAGGGCGAGGATCAGCAGGCCGAGCTGCGACAAAGCCCGGAAGAGAGAGAGCCAATGCGGCTATGATGTGTTTTATTTTCATCGTTATCATGTTGGTGTCAGTCAATTTAAGATTTGCCGGGATAATCAGGCTAATGGACTTATTGTCTAATTGGGCTATTTAGTCTAATTGGACGTATTAGTCCTTTAGGTCTTATTGGTCTTTTTAGGCAGATTAGAAATATGATGTTGGGTTGGTTCTCTATCAATAAAGGCCTCCTTCAATCGGGAGGCCTGACAAAGGGATGGTTGCCTTACCAAGATTCGAACTTGGACAAACAGAACCAAAATCTGGTGTGCTACCATTACACCATAAGGCAATCCT
>JAIDUH010000109.1 GCA_029060285.1 Muribaculaceae bacterium
AATATAATCCTGCAGATTGATCCTGCATACGCTGCCCTCTACGGCGCAGGATCATCACAGATGACAATGAAAGTGACCACCACCGGCGGATGGGAAGTCGTGGCAGACGATGTGGTCATATCTTGCTACCTAAATAGCTATCCCGATCTTTCAGCCACAATGTACGTATTGGAAGGGACCGACAGGTTCAAGATTCCAGACTTTATGGGCTCAGGAACAGACCTTGTGTTCACTGTCTCAAACACATCGCTCTCATCTCCCGTGATTTTCCCATACACAAACTGCAAGTATTATTATGATCTGTGGTCGAGCTATGAAGATGACGAGGATTATCCCTGGTATTTCTATAACACTGAGAAAGCCGCTTATCCGGCGATATGGACACCTGACGGATGGTCAAAATCAATCGAGTACCTCACTTTCTATGTCTATGACGATGGTGATAAAGGCTGCTACTTCGGCATCAACAGGGGTTATGGCATGATGACTGCATATATTGATTTCGCCGATGGTTCAGGAACCTGGGAATATTTCGAATTCAACTTTACTCCCAAGTTCAATCCCTTCGAACAGGAATGATTTTCCCCACCAACTATATAAATATAAATAAGGAATTATGAAACTAAACAAGATAATCCGGATGCTGGCAATTGTGGCCCTTATCATGGCACAGCCCTCGTGTAACGACGATGATGTCCTCGCTACTGCACTGGACACAACCCAAGGGGAAACAGAAAAGGCTACCTATAATACACTCTCTTTCGAATGGGACAAGGTAGAGGGTGCCACTCAATACGGATATGAACTGTATGACAACAACGACATACTTGTGGTGCGTAGTGTCACAAGTAAGACCAGTGTCACAATCAGCGACTTGAAACCCGCTACAGAGTATACACTGAAAGTATGGTCATACGCAGCCTTGGGAAGCGACCACACAACTTCAGCACCCATTGAACTGAAGGCCACAACAACAGCACTCAAAGCTCTCGGAAAGCCTGTGCTCACTTGCAATGTAGAGGGTGGCAGATATGTAATCACATGGAAAAGCGTATCAAATGCTACCGATTATGCCTATGTCCTTACCAATTCAGCAGGTGTGACCGTAAAGTCGGGCAACGACAGCTCTCGATCGCTTGCTTTCTCCAATCTCGAAATCGGTGACTATACTATTGCAGTCAAGGCACTATCCACCAAAGGGGGCTATGAGTCTGAAGGAGAATACTCAACACTTGATTTCACTGTAGAGGAATTGATACTCTGGAAAGCCGAGGGCACCTACTGGAGCGAGATACTCGGAGAATCATGGACAGCCACTATCGTATGCTATGGCGACAACAACTATTCTATACAAGGATGGTATGGAGTCGAAGGCTACAACCTGGACTTCCAAGTAGATAATGTGACTGATCCTGAAGACACCTTTGTCATCACCGGCGACTACGATTATGATAATTCTACATATACCTACATTGTGCCAACGGGAAGAACAGACATCAAGAACGTATATGTATATCCATGGTGGAACTATTCTCTTTTCTCAGGCAGTAAAGTATCAGGCAGCGTCAAGGTATATGTCTGGAGCGCGAACGCAAATGATTATGTCACCGATCTCTTCTCCTGGAAAGTTGAGACATACGGGTCGCCTGCCGATGACTTCGTAGGCACTTGGAACGCATCTTTGTCAGGCCTGACATCCATTACGGATAACTGGGAGTTCGAGGAATTCAATTATACTGAAACGGTAGAAATCAAAAAGGTGGATGAGATCACAATTTCCATGCCTGCCCTGTATTTCAGCGACGAGACAATGAACGTCACTATAGATATGGCTACCAATACCCTTAAAGTCGATCCTATGACAGTCTGGACATGGTATACTTTTGCCGGTAGCGAAAGCGATACAAGTCCTGTAATCGGCAGGATCAATGAAGACGGTTCATTTGAATTTACCGGTTGGAACGCGTGGTATGACGGATTTCCATATCTGGAAAACACCGTGGCTAAATTCTCAAGATAAAGTTGCCTAACGCCCTGACGGGTATTGATACCCTCTATTTATAAAAAGACCCGGGATCTTTTGGATTCCGGGTCTTTTTCTGCTGATGAGAATGGGTCATAAGAAGACCGTGTTCACGGCTTCTTTACAAGCCTATGTCGCTCAATGCCATTGGCCGTGTTTACTATCACTATATAATGTCCGGCAGGAAGCCTGCTGACATCGACATCCATACTGTCATAACCCTTGCCGGTGAGGTCGAGCATACATATTCCTGCCAATGAATACACTTCAATACTTCTGATGGCAGAAGTTGCCTCAACCTTTGTGAAATCTACTGCAGGATTAGGATAAAGCCTTGATCTTCCTGCTTCAATGTCTTCCACTGCATTTGAAGTGCGTTTCACATATACCGAACGTCCAATCCACCCCAAGGAAGTGTCACTCCAGTCGCTTGTCCATCCGTATGCCCGGATATAGGCTGTCTTGTCCATCTCAAAATCCGATGTTCCAAGATGATAGGTTGCCGACTGACTTTCTCCTTCTGTGACAAAGAAACTCTTGTAACTGCTGCTATTGCTTGAAAACTCCAGGTCGCTATTGTCGTCATAATATGCATATAGAGCCACTACATCATCAAATAAGCCTGATTTTACATCGATCTTAACTTCTAAATCAATTTCATCTCCTATCAGATAAGGACTGATTTTCGAGCCGTCCCCGTTAGTGCAGCCAACCATGTCCAGGGAGATATCATACACAGGTCGGCCAGAGGGTGCCTCAAAAACTTCTACAGTAAGAGGCTTTTCACAAATTGATTCTCCAGCTTCATCGAAAATATTGAGTGTATATTTTCCGGGAGCCAATGTCGTATTATATGAATTTAATACTCCTGTAAATATTACATTTGTAGATTGTCCGTCGGCTAAATTGACAGGCACAGATTCGAGCCATGTGCGCACCTGACCCTCTTCGTTCTCAAAACCGGCTTTTACCAGACCGAGATATTCCTCACCAGAATTATGGATATCGGCAGTCACTGTACACGCCTTGCCTGAATATAGTTTATTCTTGACTTTGACGTTATCTGCCGACAATGTCCTTGAAGCCTCTGGCGTTTCAAATTTCACACCTCTTGCTGAACAAGTCATGATAAGAGATTTTGTTTCTCCTACCTTTATCATAACATCTTCTACAGATCCATTGTGATCGTATGCCGGTGTCACTATAAAACTTCCATCTTTAGGAAATGATGAGACCGGAATGGTGTATTTATCATAACTTTCGGCTTCATATATGCCATAATGACTTGAAAATTCAACTTCTGAAGCTGGATAGAAGACAGCGTCGCCACCATCTACAGGCACCAATTTGACACCCATCGTAACTTTTGTATCCACTAACGTGAAACCCTGAAAGTAACCATCACTGCCAACTATAAAATCTACCTCACCAATAGAGGTGTAAGCCTTATTGACAGTAGTAAACGGACCATACCACATCACTTCAAGCTGATATTCCGAATTCTCTTCTGAAGGCATGACGTTGATGATTGCATCTTGATGGAAATTATACCCTGCTCCAGAGCCTCCGATACCCTCTTCAGCCGGATCGAGTGCCGTCAGCAAAAAATATCCGTTGCTCATGCCTCCCCATCCCCAGTTGAGATGGAAAAATCCATCCTCACCGTAGCCATCGACTACGAATGTATGTCCATTCTGGTATTTTGAATCGTAACCTCCATATATGACCGGACGTCCGGCGGCAAGTTCGGAATAAACCATGTCATTCCATAATTCCGATGTATAATAATCCCTTTCCAATAACAAGGCTGACTTATCATATCCTAAAAATTTTACCATACCGTAGATAGCATCGTAAGGATATGCTCCTGAAGCGCTTGCTCCATAGTTCATTAACGCCGCATTGCCACAAGCCTCCAATAAAGTTGCTACAGCCGCTCCCTCAATTTCAGAGTAATTGGAGGAATAGGATGGAAGCATGCTGTTCCAATCGAAAACAGTGGCTCCAAAATTAAACTCCATCTTCTCTCGGGAGCTTCCCGAGATATATGTATTGCTCCCGGTGCCAACTACAGGCCATCTGTGAGCATACATCACCTGCGCCATTGCTGTAGCAGTACAACCAGCAGGTGCTTTCTTTCCATTTATTGTAGGGCAATTGTCATTGAACGGACGAGATTGGCTCCATGAGGCATCACAAAGAGGAGATATCGATGAGCGATTTGCCACCTTTTCCGCAAAGGATGCTGTCATTCCACACGCATTGGCATATGCCAGTTGGCGTCCGTATTCACTAAGCCAGTATTTCATCGCAGGAGGTATCGATCCGCTGTCGAAATCTCCTTTATCCGAATATCCCAATACCGGAGGCAACATATCATCGGCTGCCAACACGACGTATCCTGCAGCTGCATGCGATGAAAGTATGTATGCAACATTGAGGTTGTCAATCTTTTCTGTATATAAAATATCCTGACCGGATCTTGTTGGGCTTACTAAAAACCTCGTAGGGGCATTCCCGATCGCTTCTTCCACCGATAATTGACGTGCGAACGCTGGAACCGTCATAATACATGCGAAAGCCACACAAATCGCCTTCATTTTACAAATTCTCATTTCCTTATCATTTCATAACGTTATATTTACAAAATTAATTTATTTTTTTTGCAAAACAAAAAAATTTTTCGTAAATTTGTGGAGTCTGAAATATTTTTTAATGAAATTGTGTAAACCAATTAAAAAAAAGTTCAAGCAAATTCGATGTTCCAGACTTGTAAAACCACCACTAAAACTATAATAATTAATAATTTACTTTATGAAGAAAATTTTTACCTTACTTGGAGGTCTTCTGCTCGCCTCCGGCTTGAGTTCCAAGGCAGAGGAAGTGACCGTCATGATCATGGACAACAGCTACAATCAGATAGCTGATTCATACACAACGGAACTCACCAAAGATGCAGCCGGCAACTGGACATTGGCAGACTTCCTTGAATCCGAGATGCCTATATCGTTCAAATTCGAAAAACCTGCTGCCGGCGGCTCATCCATGATGACCCTGACAAGTCCATCGTTAGCATATGAAGGATCTGAAAATATGCCTTATATCTGTGATGCAAACGACAACTATCCTACAGGCTGGATATATAACTACAATAATAACGAATCATGGGTAGAGATACAATATCCATATCTTTACCTTGACAATTGGTGTTTCAACGTCTACGGGTATGATCTATCCAACCCCGATAATGAATACGAATATTTCGCTTACATAGCGGTATCCGGATCATTCTACACCTATAATGATGAAACCGAAGAATACACTGCTTTCGAATCGAATCCATGGATATATCTCGGCTTCTATTTCAATGAACCGAAAGAAGAAGAAAATCCCGCGACACCCGCCGAGACCATTGATGTGACCGTCGACCTTGACGAGGCATATTACTACCCGGATTACAACGATTACGAAAACTATGAGTCCACGCCACTTAAGTCATTTGACGCGCAGCTTGAAATCTGGGAAGACGGAACCTATACATTGAAGAACATCTTCGGAACCGACTACTCCATCTCATATACTTTGAGTAACTTCAATCCTAAGAATGTGGCAATGGTTTCCTTTACAGGTAATTTTGACGAAGAAGATTACTTCCTCACTCCCGCCGGAAAATACATGCACGTTAACGTTGAGGATGAAAACGGAGAGACACAGCAGGTTAAATTCTTATATGGAAATGAAGGCTCTGACTACTCATATGTTGAGAAGACGATCGATGAGAACGGGAATGCGCAGTATGAGGTATGTCTGAATGTGTCAGGATATGTAAACAACAGCACCGGACTGCTCGACATGTACCTTGCATTCAGCTATGGACTGAAGACATCTGCCGTTTCCGACGTAGAAGTCAACGAGAACGCCACTGTCGAATACTACAATCTTCAGGGTGTAAAGGTGGCTGAACCTGCCAACGGCATCTTCATACGCAAGCAGGGAGCCAAGACCACCAAAGTGGCAATAAAATGACCTGCCACTTGAAGATGCTTCAAAAATCAGCATCTCCCTATCTGCTGAAACCTTCTATCGAACCCCGGGCAAAGGCCCGGGGTTTCTGCATAATGACAGTCCGGCCGATTGAAAAGGATGGACCGACCATCATAAAAAATTATAAAAAAAGATATTACAATTTTTTGGTGATTGTAAATTTTTTTTTGTAAATTTGCCTATGTTCTTAAAGAAATTCCTCTATATACTATTATCTACTAAACTATAATTACATGAGAATCAATCTAATCTTGGCATTGCTGCTGATAATGGCAGCAAATGTCTTCGCAGATGGACGAAGCGTGACCGGAACGGTCTATTCCGCAGAAGACAATGAGCCGCTGATCGGAGCTACCGTGAAGGTGAAAGGGGAGAACCTCGCCGTAGCATCCGATGTCGATGGCCATTTCACCCTCAACGGAGTCAGTCCTTCAGCAAAACATCTGGAAGTGTCCTATGTAGGCTACCAGTCCCAGACAGTGGAAATCAAGCCGGACTTGAAGATCTATCTTCAGACTGCCACTGAAATGCTCGACGAGATGATAGTCGTGGCTTTCGGCAAGCAGAAACGCGAATCGTTTACCGGCTCGGCCAGCGTGGTGGGTGCGGAACAGATAGCCCGCTCGCAGGTCACCAACCCCATTGAAGCCCTCAACGGCACCGTGACGGGCCTTACCATGACCGAGACCAACTCCTTTGGAGCAGATCCATCGATCACAATACGTGGTATCGGCTCCCTCAACGCGGGCACCGACCCTCTCATAGTGCTTGACGGCATGCCTTACAACGGCTATTGGAACGACCTCAATCCCGCCGATATCGCCTCCATCACTGTCCTGAAAGACGCCTCTGCAAATGCCCTCTATGGAGCGCGCGGCGCAAACGGAGTGATCCTCATAACATCCAAGACCGCTCAGAAAGGTCACACAAAAGTCAATTTTACCGCCAAATGGGGAGCAAACCATGACGGACGTGTTAAATATGACGTGATCAACGATGCCGGAGAGTATTACGAAGCATTCTACCTGGCTCAGAAGAACTACTACCAGTATGGACTCGGACAAAGCGAAGCCGTAGCCCATCTGAAGGCGAACTCAATGCTTGGAGAGACGGTCTCCAACGGAGGCCTCGGATACATGGTCTACACTGTGCCAGAAGGGCAGGTGCTTATCGGAACTAATGGAAAGATAAATCCCAATGCCTCGCTCGGCAACAGAGTGGCGCACGATGGCGAAATTTACACGCTCTATCCCGACAACTGGCTTAAGGAAGGACTTCGCGACGGATTCCGTCAGGAATACAACATCAACCTCGCAAGCGGCAACGACACCTACACATTCTACGGCAGCCTCGGCTACCTCAACGACAACGGTATCGCCTACAACAACGACATCGAGCGCTACACGGCCCGCCTGAAGGCTGACGCCCAGGCTTTCCCATGGCTCAAGGTCGGAGCATCAGCATCATTCAACCACACAGCCACCAACACCAACGGCTCGGTATTCAGCGCCATGACCGAAATAGCTCCAATCTATCCGTTATACATACGGGACTATGCCGGCAATATAATGACCGACCAGCACGGCAAGATGTATGACTATGGCGACGGAGTGCTCAACGGCTGCATACGTGGCGCAGACTCCGCAGGCAACTACATACAGGAAGACCTTCTCAACCTCAACAAGAATGTCAGCAATGCATTCAACATACAAGGCTATGCCACCATAGATTTTCTCAAAAACTTCCACTTTACCGTCAACGGAAGCGCCTATATCACCGAAAACAGAATAAATTACGCTTACAATCCCTATTACGGATTCAATACAGGCTTAGGATCAGTATCCAGCTACCATTACCGTACCAACAGCTTCAATACCCAACAGCTTCTTAATTACTCAAAACAATTCGGACAAAACAATCTTGACGTATTGCTTGGCCATGAATATACCAAAGACGGATCGACCACATTATATGGCAATAAGAACAAACCGGCGCTCTACGAGTCCAATAAGGAACTCTACGGAGCGATTATAGACGCCGGCCTGGACGGATACACCTCGGCATATAATGTAGAGGGTTGGTTTCTACGCGCTCAGTATGACTACGACAGCAAGTATTTCGCATCAGGTTCGTTCCGACGCGACGGCAGCTCTCGCTTTCATAAAAAACACCGCTGGGGCAACTTCTGGAGCCTTGGAGCCGCATGGATCGCGACAAAAGAGGAATGGTTTCCGCAATCCGAATCCCTCGACATGCTGAAAGTGAAGGTCTCCTACGGCGAACAGGGCAACGACCAGATAGGCAACTACCGATACACCAACACTTACAGCATCACCGATGTCGACGGCGAACCAGCTTTCGTATTTACATCAAAAGGAAACGAGAACATCACATGGGAAACCGTAGGAAGCCTGAACGCAGGCATAGAATTCGAGCTTTTCAACAGCCGCCTGTCGGGAGGAATAGAATTCTATTCACGCACCACACGCGACATGCTGATGTATTTCCAGACACCCCTGTCTCTCGGCTATACCGGATATTACGACAATGTGGGCGATATGCGCAATACAGGCCTCGAACTCCAGCTTAACGCTGACCTCATCGCTGTCAAGAACTTCACATGGAACGTCGGCCTCAACCTTTCATGGGAAAAGAACCGAGTGACCTACCTGCCCGAAGACAAAAAACTCGCTGAATGCGATGGCTATAACGGCTATCTCAGCGGCTACCTCTTCTACGGAGAGGGACTGCCCGTCAACACGTGGCGACTTCGCAGATACGCAGGAGTCAACGATGAGGGAACGGCACTCTACTACTATACCAAAGACAACGGAGAATTAGGCACCACAACAATCATGGACCAGGCCGACTATTATCTCTGCGGCTCGGCTCTCCCCAAAGTGTTCGGTGGATTCAATACCTCCTTCAAGTTCTTCGGCATAGACATAAATGCCCAGTTCAACTATTCGATCGGCGGTAAGAAATATGACTCCGTCTACGCCTTCTACATGACGCCGCCCAGAGGCTCCCTCACCGGAAGGCCATTCCATAAGGATGTCTTCAATGCATGGACTCCTGAGAACATAGCCTCCGACATACCGATGTGGACATACGGCAACGAGACGGACGGATATTATTCCGACCGTTTCCTCACTGACGCATCGTATATAGGACTGCGTAATGTCTCCATAGGGTATACTTTCCCTAAGAGCATAACGCGTGTCCTCCGCCTCGCACAGCTCAGGGTGTTCTGCCAGGCCGAGAATGTCTATTACTGGTCGAAACGGAAAGGTTTTGACCCAAGGATGAGCTCACTCTACGGAAATTATAATTCCAATTCCTACTACTCCTTCCCGATGCGCACCATATCCGGAGGACTCACAGTTGAATTCTGACCGCATCCAATAATCATCCAAAAAGAAAAAAGAAATGAACAGATATATAAGACCTGTATTAGCCACCCTTCTGCTTCTTCCCGCGTTGACCTCGTGCCTGGAAGATACCTTTCCTACATCGGAGGCGATCCAGGAGCAGGTGGATAAAGCCGACAAGACCAATCTGGTCAATTCCCTTCCGGCATATCTCAATACATACAGCACCGATAACTACTACGACATCGGATTTATGGGCTTCAACATACAGAGGGATGCCTCCACAGCCGACCTTCCCATCTACGACAACGGCTACGATTATTTCTCCTATGTTTCGTCAGGCGTGACTCTCGGCCCACAATGGAACCTTTCCTACCTCGTCTGGCAACGCTACTACGAATTAGTACAGAAAGCCAATATAGTCATCCAGGCTATAAATGAAGACAATCCCGATGATGCCGAGGCAGCCGGAACGGCATGTGCCTTCCGTGCCAACGCCTATATGGAGATGGCCCAGTGGTATGAATACAAACTTACCGGTATGGCGGAATTAGACGACAGGGCCATAGCCGACGGTATCCTGGGACTGACTGTCCCTATCGTAACAGAAAAGACCACAGAGACAGAATCGCGCCATAACCCACGCGCTCCATTCTACAGTATGTACCGCTTCATACTCACCGACCTCAACAACGGAGAGAAGTTCACATACGGCCAGGCTGAACCCGACTCTAAATCATACGCCGGCCTCGGAGTGATATATGGTCTTAAGGCTCGCTTCTGGCTCCTTATGGGATCTCGGTTCGACCTGCATCCCGAAGACCTTACAACAGCTCTTGCCCATGAGGATGACCAGGATATACCTTACGACAGATTCGGCATCACAACCGCAAGGGACTGCTTCGTGAGAGCCTCCGAATATGCACGCAAAGCCATAGGCACAGGTTATACACCGGTGACGGAAACCCAATGGTTTGATCCCAAGACCGGTTTCAACACCGTCAACAACGCATGGATGTGGGCCGATATCATCACCCAGAACAACGGTCTGGCCTCCAGCATGGTATGGCAGTCTTGGGTGTCGTTCATGTGTCCGGAGGCATCCTACGGCATCGCCACACACCCCTACAACGGCTACCGCATGATAGAGACGCGCCTCTTCGAGAAGATTCCGGATTCCGACTGGAGAAAGACCACCTGGATAGATCCCGCCGATGTAGCCGATGAAAACGCCTATAATACCAAATACGCACGTGGGACGGTGCTCAACTATCAGGAATGGAGCAACTTTGGCCCATACTGCGGATTCAAGTTCCACGCGGCAAACGGCGACAACACTATATCTACTGTCGGCAATGCCGTCAGCACTCCGATGATGCGTGTAGAGGAAATGTATCTCATAGAGGCTGAGGCAATCGGACGCGCTCAGGGCGAGGGAGCCGGACGCGCCGCGCTCGAAAGCTTCGTCAACACCTACCGATACAAAGACGGCTCCTACAAGAGCGCGGGCGCGGGACTGGAAGGATTCATTGATGATGTATTCACTCAAAAACGAATAGAATTCTGGGGCGAAGGCCTTATAATGTGGGACTACCGCCGTCTGGAAAAAGCCATCATAAAGGGTTATCCCGGGACAAACTTCCCTGCACTCTACAGACTGAACTCCCTGCCAAACCATGTGGCTCCATGGACGACATTCAGCATTCCAGAGACTGAACGCGATTTCAACGACGCCGTCATACTCAATCCTGATCCATCAGTAGGACTTTGCTATTTTCCATGGACTGAAGACTAATCACATATCAAAAAGAAAAAGACATGAAACCATATATAATCAGAACCATACCGGGAGCATTGGGGCTCTTGCTTGCCGCATCCTGCTCCGACTCCGAAGGATGGACACCAGGGCCGCAGGACACCGCTACAGGAGTCAGCGCATATTTCCCTATGCCTTCAAAGTCATCGTTCATCTTCGACAGCGAGGGAAAGCAGGAAGAAATGAATGTGGAGATCACCGTATCGCGCGCAGTCACCGAGGCGGCGGCATCCATACCCGTCATCCTTACCTCCGAGGTGGAGGGATTTTCTATAGTCACTCCTACAGCTGAGTTCGCGCAGGGAGAGGCATCCACAACAGTCACCGTCAACTGCGGCGGCATCTCAAACGGAGTAAAGGAAAGCTTCACACTTACACTTCCCGAAGACCAGACCGACATCTACGGCGGGGGACTTGCAGCGGTGTCGTACTCGGTGATCAAATCCGAATGGAAGGAGATATCCGACCAGGCCCGTTACATTTATTCATACTCAGACTATTCACAGATGTATCCAAACACATACGGCACCCTCGAGCATCTCGACGGAACGTATATGTTCAAGCTGACAGATTTCTTCGGGTCAGGACTGGACGTGACTTTCGAATGCCCGTCAACGGCCCAAACCCCTTTCCTTCCGCTCAACAACGCGATGTTCGGCGTAGCTCCTGAAGGATATGAAGGACTGGAATGCTGGTATCTCTATGATGAGGCAAACCAGACATATCCCGAATGGATTCCTGGTGATATAAGCGAATATCCCGCCATCTCCTACCTTCTCTTCTACGGCCTCTCCAACTACACGTCGATCTATATGAACTACAGCCCCGATACCTTATACGGCTACATCGCCTTCACATGCGACGTAGACTTCGACAACGGAGACTTCGCCTGGGGCGCATTCCAAGCCGATTTCTTTCTAAAGTATAATCCATTTGAATAAACCGGACTGACAGTACATGAAACATACAAAGACAATAGCCATGCTGCTCAGCTTGGCATGCTCAATAGGATTCACCGCCTGCGACAGTGACACCGATCTGCGCGAGGCTCTCGCGCAACCCTCCGTAACACAGGGCAACAGTAACTATCAGTCGCTTTCATTCTCATGGGAGAAGGTAGGAAATGCGATTCAGTACGGCTATCGGCTGATCGACCCAAACGGCCGGGCCGTAAAGGCAGACGTCACACAGAAAACATCGGTACAAATCACAGGGCTGCAACCTGCCACGACCTATACACTCCAGGTATGGGCCTTCGCCTGTATGGACGGAGACTATTCCACTCCTCCCGCAATAACGCTAACAGCTACCACGGCTGCTCTCGAGAAACTTTCCACACCGACTATCATAGCTTCGTCAGAAAACGGGGTCACCTTCAGGTGGGATGCAGTGCCTAATGCGCTGGAATACTCATATACCGTAACCGACTCAGACGGTGCCACAGTGATCTCCGGAATCACCGGCGACACATTCATACAAATTTCAGGCTATCCCGACGGAGACTATACCATATCGGTGACAGCGCTCGGCCACGACGGATATTCGCAAAGCGACACCGCTACAGCCACAGGCACAATCTTAGTATACGAGGTCTACCGCGTTAATGGCACATATCACAGTGCAGAACTCAATTCATCATGGACGGCTACCATGGTGGCATTCTCCGACAATACATATTCAATACTTGCATTTTATGGAGTGGAGGGCTATAACCTTGACTTCTCGGTCAATACCTCTAATGCCGCCGACATGTTTGCGATCACCAACGGAGAATATGTCAATGACACGGCAGCCGGCTACGTGACATGGCAGGTGCCCACAGGACTTTCCGAGCCTGCGATGCTGATAGCATATCCATGGTATAACTACTGCTATTTCGAAGGCAATGCCAAGAGCGGTTCAGTAAACATCGGGTGCTACAATGGCGCAAACTACGCCAACTGGGATTACGACACTTTCACATGGGACGACAATATGTCGGCCATCACCGGCACCTTTACTAATCACTTTTCGGGAGGATCAAGCATCAATGACTCCTGGACCTGGGAGAATATAGACGCCGACAACTGGATCGCCACAATCGAAAAATTGGACGATGAGACCGTGGAGATTGACGGCCTATTCTGGACAGATTGCCCGGTATACGGAATCGTTGATTTCTCGACAGGAACCATTACCATCGAGCCTCAGGAATACGGCACAGCAGGGTATGTGTTTGCATCCGGCGACGGTCCTGAAGTGTCCGTAACAGCAACGATCAACCAGGATGGCTCAATAACAGTCCCGAATTTCGCCATGTGGTATTATTTCGATGGCGACGGTTGGTATTATTATACGCTCGGCACCAGCACGCTGACGAAATAGCGGCTACTCCCTATCCCGCAATCGCGTGTATAACATCAAAAAGACAAGGCTGCCCAAACAGGTAGCCTTGTCTTTTTGATGTTGGATGTTAAATTAAGGGGCAGATCAGAGGGCGAAATCATCGCCGAAGAGATCCTCTGCATTGTCTGAGGCATCCGGCTCTGCAGCTATGTCCATTTCCTCGTCTTCCGACACCACCTTGCTGTCTCTGCTTGGGAGGAACGGATTGCCTGCCGGCTTGCGTGAATCGCGGTCTGCGTTCAATTTTTCGGTGATTTTGTCGGCTATCTCGTCAGCAAGTTCCTGGTTTTCCTTCAGCACACGCTTCACTGCGTCGCGTCCCTGCCCGAGCTTGCTGCCATTATAGCTGAACCATGCGCCGGATTTCTGTATTATACCATTCTCCACGCCAAGATCCACTATCTCTCCTACCCGTGATATACCTTCACCGAAAAGAAGCTCAAATTCTGCCTTCATGAACGGAGGAGCCACCTTGTTCTTCACAACTTTAACCTTAGCAGTGCGGCCTACAGCCTGCTCGCCGTCCTTGATGAAACCGCTGGCCCGGATTTCAAGACGCACGGAGCTATAGAACTTAAGGGCATTGCCACCCGTAGTGGTCTCAGGATTGCCAAACATAAGGCCTATCTTCTCACGTATCTGGTTGATGAAGATGCAGCAAGTGCGCGTCTTGGCTATAGTGCCGGTAAGCTTACGCATAGCCTGGCTCATGAGGCGTGCGTGAAGCCCGACATTCTTGTCGCCCATCTCGCCTTCGATCTCAGCCTTCGGGGTAAGGGCAGCCACAGAGTCGACTACAAGCACGTCTATCGCTCCCGAATTGATTAGCTGCTCAGCGATATCAAGTGCCTGCTCGCCGTTGTCAGGCTGTGCAATCCATAGATTGTTGACGTCAACGCCAAGTTTCTCTGCATAGAAGCGGTCGAAGGCATGCTCCGCATCTACTATCGCACATATGCCTCCCATCTTCTGAGCCTCTGCTATCACATGGATAGCAAGGGTGGTCTTACCGGATGATTCCGGACCATATATCTCGGTGATCCTGCCTCGCGGCAGACCACCTACGCCAAGCGCGTAGTCAAGTCCTATGGAGCCGGTGGGGATTACTTCCACGTCCTGCACTGCATCATCGCCAAGGCGCATGATTGTGCCGCTCCCGAAGTCTTTCTCGAGATGTGCCATCGCTACGTCGAGAGCCTTACGCTTCTCGTCCATGTCGGCGATACGTCCGCCGGTGGGCTTCTTCACTACTTTCTTTGCCATATTGTATAATTTTAATTTTTTAATTTCTAATTTAGAATAAGCCAAACCATATAACTATGAATAATGACTTGCCTCAGCATGGGCGTAGCCAATCATGCATTAATTACAGTGCAAAGGTAGCGGATATATTTCGGCTCTCCAAAATAAAATTCTTAATAAATCTTAACAAAAATGGTATGACTGCCCAAATTGGACAGTCATACCATTTATTATTCATTTAAGTACTTAATAATTCGTACTTTAATTACAATTATATTTTTCGTCTTGCCGTGAGGTTTAAATTATCATCCTACAGAGGCTCCCGGAGCGACTTCAGCCGATGGAGAAATGACAGTCAGCTTACCGTCAGGATTGACAGCAGAAAGAATCATGCCTTGGCTCTCAATGCCCATCATCTTGCGCGGCTCGAAGTTTGCGATGAAGCATATTTCCTTTCCTACAAGCACAGAGGGATCTTCGTAGCTTTCTGCAATACCGCTGAGTATAGTACGCTTCTCCATGCCGTCTTCAATCAGGAATTGAAGCAGTTTCTTTGATTTCTTCACCTTGGAGCATTCCAGCACCTTGCCGACGCGGATATCGATTTTCTCGAAAGTTTCGAAGTCGACGTTTGGCTTGACTTCTGCCGGTCGCCATGCAGCAAGTTTATTCTTTTCCTTAGCATCCTTCAGCTTTTGCACCTGTGCCTCAACCACAGAATCCTCAATCTTTTCGAAGAGCAATTCCGGCTGCCCAATCTGCGCACCCGCCGGGATAAGGTCAAATTTTCCAAGCATATCCCAACTTATATTTCCCATTCCGAGCATTTTGATCAGCTTGGCTGCCATAAACGGAAGGAACGGCTCAAATGCGATGGCAAGATTTGCACAGGTCTGAAGCGCTATATTAAGAATTGTGCCTGTACGCTCCATATCGGTCTTAGATACTTTCCATGGTTCTGTCTCCTGCAGATACTTGTTTCCTGCACGTGCCATGTCCATGGCAAGACGAAGGGCTTCACGGAAATGGAATGTATCAAGGGCTTCTGTCATCTCTCCCTTGAGTTTTTCAATACCCTCAATCAGCTGGGTGTCTACAGTCTCGAGAGTCTTCACAGGAGGCACCGCACCATCGAAATATTTGTGTGTGAGCACCACGGCACGGTTGATGAAATTGCCGAGGATTGCCACAAGCTCATTGTTGTTGCGTGCCTGGAAGTCTTTCCACGTGAAGTTATTGTCCTTGGTCTCCGGAGCGTTGGCTGTCAGCACGTAGCGCAACGTATCCTGCTTCCCCGGAAGATCCTCAAGATATTCATGCAGCCAAACAGCCCAGTTCTGGGAAGTCGAAATCTTGTCATCTTCCAAATTCAGGAACTCATTTGCCGGCACATTGTCAGGAAGATTGTAGCTTCCGTCTGCCATGAGCATGGAGGGGAATACTATGCAGTGGAAGACAATGTTATCCTTCCCTATAAAATGCAGCATCCTTGTCTCAGGGTCTTTCCACCAGCGCTCCCAATCGTCGCCAAGTGCTTCAATGGTGTTGGAGATATATCCTATGGGAGCGTCAAACCACACATACAGCACTTTCCCTTCTGCGCCCTCGACAGGCACAGGGATGCCCCAATCAAGGTCGCGGCTAACGGCACGTGGCTGCAGACCGAGGTCGAGCCATGATTTGCATTGTCCGTAGACATTGGGTTTCCATTCTTTGTGCTCTTCAAGAATCCATTGGCGTAGTCTCGGTTCCCACTTGTCGAGAGGAAGAAACCAGTGGAATGTCTCTTTAAGCACAGGCGTATTGCCGGTGATGGCTGATTTGGGATTGATGAGGTCGGTGGCATTGAGAGAAGTGCCACATTTTTCACACTGATCGCCATATGCCTTTTCATTGCCGCAGTGAGGGCATGTACCCGTCACATAACGGTCGGCAAGGAATTGTCCCGCTTCTTCATCGTAGAGCTGCATGGAGCTTTTTTCCACAAACTCTCCTTTGTCATAGAGACGGCGGAAAAAGTCGGAAGCTGTCTTGCGGTGTGTCTCGGAAGTGGTGCGGCCGTAGACATCAAATGAGATGCCAAGACCTTCGAATGAGTCCTTGATGATGTTATGGTAACGGTCTACTATGTCTTGGGGAGTGACTCCCTCTTTTTTTGCCTTGATGGTGATGGGCACGCCGTGCTCGTCGCTGCCACCTACAAAAAACACCTCCTCACCCTTAAGGCGGAGATAACGGGCATAAATGTCAGCCGGCACATATACCCCCGCAAGATGGCCTATATGTACAGGGCCGTTGGCATAGGGGAGAGCCGACGTGATAAGCGTTCTTTTGAAATTTTTCTCCATTGCGTTATGCGTTTTTATATTATGCGTTGTCAGTTGTGCGTTGTCCGGAGGCCTCCATCAGATGCCAACATTGTCCGTTCTACATCGCCCATATATAGACAACGTAAAACGGACAATTAATAGTGTGTACTTCGCAAAACGCAAAACGTCTAACGCGAAACTTTCATATTATTTTTCCTGACTCTTTAGGATATCGCGGATTTCAGTGAGCAGTTTCTCTTCAGCAGTGGGTTCAGGTGCGGGAGCGGGAGCCTCTTCCTCTTTCTTCTTGAACTTCATGATGACACGGAGCGCAACGAAGATGGAAATGGCGATGATGAAGAAATCCACAATGTTCATAATGAACGTGCCATAGTTGATCGCAACTTCTTCGACAGCGGCTACGCCGTCGGCAGTTGCAGCAGATCCTTCGCGGATTACGTATTTTAGGTTTCTATAGCCGTCTCCACCGGTGCAAAGTGTGACTACCGGCATGATAATGTCGTTGACAAGTGATGATACTATTTTGCCGAAAGCTCCACCGATGATCACACCGACAGCCATATCAATCACATTGCCTTTCATGGCGAATTCCTTGAAATCAGATAAAAATTTTCCCATTTTTCTTTATTTTTTAGTGTTATAGTTTATAGTAGTGAAGTTCACTCACGAAGCGTGTGTGAAAATTTAACAAATATTATCGTTATTTAGTTTAAAAAAATCGAAAATATAGGTGATTAACCAAAATATTTTGCTATCTTTGCACCGTAAAACCTCCAAAAGGGTGTCCCAATCAGATTTAAAAGTCCGGATTAAGGGCTAACTTACAGTTTTACAGGCGATAAAAAGAATTTAACCCAATAAAGTTAAACAATTAGGTAATATGACAAAGATTGGTATTAACGGTTTCGGCCGTATTGGTCGTTTCGTTTTCCGCGCTTCTACAAAGCGTGACGACATCGAGGTTGTTGCAATCAACGACCTTCTCCCGGTAGACTACATGGCATACATGCTTAAGTATGACACAATGCACGGTCGCTTCGACGGCACTGTAGACTACGATATGGACAAGAGCCTCCTCATCGTTAACGGCAAGCCTATCCGTGTGACTGCATGCAAGAACCCTGCTGAAATTGGTTGGGGCGAAGCTGGTGCTGAATACGTAGTTGAATCTACCGGTCTCTTCCTTACAGAAGAAAAAGCTAAGGCTCACATCGAAGCTGGTGCTAAATACGTAGTTATGTCTGCTCCTTCTAAGGATGCAACTCCTATGTTCGTAGTTGGTGTTAACGCTGACACTTACGCTGGCCAGACTTTCGTTTCTAACGCTTCTTGTACTACTAACTGTCTCGCTCCTATCGCTAAGGTGCTCAACGACAAGTTCGGTATCAAGGAAGGTCTTATGACTACTGTTCACTCTACTACTGCTACTCAGAAGACTGTTGACGGTCCTTCTATGAAAGACTGGCGTGGTGGCCGCGCTGCTTCCGGCAACATCATCCCTTCTTCTACTGGTGCTGCTAAGGCTGTAGGCAAAGTTATCCCTGAGCTCAACGGTAAGCTCACTGGTATCTCTATGCGTGTTCCTACTCTCGACGTTTCTGTAGTTGACCTTACTTGCAACCTCGAGAAGCCCGCTACTAAGGAAGCTATCTGCGCTGCTATGAAAGAAGCTGCTGAAGGCGAACTCAAGGGTGTACTTGGCTACACTGAAGACGCTGTAGTAAGCTCTGACTTCCTCGGCTGCCCGCTCACTTCTATCTTCGACGCTAACGCCGGCGTATACTTGACTGATAACTTCGTTAAGGTTATCTCTTGGTATGACAACGAGATCGGCTACTCCAACAAGGTGCTTGACCTCATCGCTGTAATGAAGAAATACAACGGCTAATCAAATCGAATACAAATAAAAAAGGATGCTGTTAAAAAACAGCATCCTTTTTTTATTGCATTCTTCAATTCATAATGCATAATTCACAATGCATAATTCATCTTCGACGAAGTGAAGCAAGTAATAAAAAAGGAGAAGCTTTCCTGCTTCTCCTTTCTTATTTTACATAAGCAAATCCAATTGTGCATTACGCATTATGACTTGCTTTAGCTTGAGCGTAGCTAATTATGCATTAAATCTTAGGGTCAATTGCCCAGACGAGATACATCGCTCCCCAGGTGAATCCGGCGCCGAATGCTGTCAGCACTATCTTGTCGCCTTTATGGAGCTTATGCTTGAATTCATCAAGACAAATTGGAATTGATGCAGCAGAAGTGTTGCCTCGATTTTGGATATTTACCAAGATCTTCTCTTCTGGAAGCTTGATGCGACCTCCGATAGCTTCTATGATGCGCAGATTCGCCTGATGGGGGACAAACCAATCAAGAGACTCCGCATCCAGACCGTTGCGCTGCATGACTGTGAGTGATGAGCGCAGCATGTCAAACACGGCGTGCTTATATACGGCGCGCCCTTCTTGATAGACATAATGCTCGCGCGCATCCACTGTCTCATGGCAAGCAGGCTTGACACTGCCTCCGGCTTTCATCAGAAGGTGGGGGAGACCTGAGCCATCTACATGGATCTCGGCATCCATCACGCCTAATGATGGATCATCGCTTGGCTCTACGATCACTGCGCCTGCACCATCCCCGAAAAGAGGACATGTCTGACGGTCCTGATAGTCCGTCATGGAGCTCATTTTCTCGGCACATACCACCACCACTCTCTTGTAGAGCCCTGATGAAATATATGCGCGAGCGTCCTGCATACCCACTATAAAGCCTGCGCAAGCTGCCTGTATGTCGTATGCATAAGCCTTCTTCAATCCACATTCATGGGCTATCACGGAAGCTGTGGAAGGAAATCTGTAGTCTGGATTGGATGTCGGGCAAATAAGGAGGTCGATGCTCATCGGGTCAATGTCATAGTCGGCCATGAGCTTATTGACAGCCTTTATGCCAAGATAGCTTGATCCTTTCCCTTCCTCTTTAAGTATGCGACGCTCCTTGATACCTACACGGGTTGTGATCCACTCGTCGTTGGTATCTACCATATTCGACAGCATCTCATTGTCGAGGATGTCGTCGGGCACGTAAGAAGCTATTCCAGTAATTACAGCTTGTGTCATTACATCACTGCTTTCTCGATCACGAGTTTACCGCGATAGTAGCCACATTCTCCACAGATAGTGTGCCATACATGCCATGCGCCACAGTTAGGGCAGATTGCAATTGTCGGGATAAGCGCCTTGTCGTGAGTGCGGCGCTTCGCGGTGCGGGTGTGCGATTGTCTACGTTTAGGATGTGCCATTTTAATTCAAAATTTATTAGACAGCCACTTTTCCCTTTCCTTCCGGAAAAAGAATCATGACCGCCATCGGTTATTGTTTATTTTCTATTTATATCTCTTCTTCTTCCGGATCTTTCCCTTCAGAAGAATGTTGTTTCATTATTTCTTTCATCTCAGGGTTGCACTCACCCTCCGGGTGGACATGCCTCAGTGGGATGCTGAGCAAAATTGTGTCTGCTATAAGAGGCGACAAGTCAAAATTCACTTCGCTTTCCGGAATGATGATGGTGTCGTCGGTCTCATCATAGTCTTCTCCATAGCGGACTGTGACGTCATAGTCTTCGTCAACGTCAATACGCATCGGATCAAGGCAGCGGTCGCAGGGCACATCAATCCAACCCTGGCATGTGATGCCTATTTCATACACACCGTGACGTACATCTATGTCTACATACGCAGTCACATCGGCCTCTTTGACATCGTCGTTTTCGCGCGAAGCAAAGAAGTCTCTGTCCACCTTCATCTCATACTCATGATGGCCTTCGCCAAGAGCAGGAAGGGCTATTATGAATTGCTTTAAATCACACATCTCTTATAGTGCGTTTCTTTTGCGATGCAAAATTAATCAATTTCCCCCGATTACACAAATCTTTTTCACTTTTTAATAGCTTTTTTGTGAATTCCAATCCAAAGTCCTTACATCTCCCGCATCCCGGCTATAAATTTTAAAGTCATTTCAGATTATTTTTTAGAAGGGCGGGGGTGAGGAATGGGAATTTTTTAGTAATTTTGCAGTGTAATCAGGTGAATCGGCTTTTTGAAGCCGATGAGAGGGAATCCGGTGAGATGCCGGAACAGTACCAGCTACTGTAAATCCCGCTTTATAATGCATAATTTAAGCATTTTAGAGCAGACGTTTTTGCTACTTGCCACTGGTCTTTTAGATTGGGAAGGCACAAACAACCGGGATGAGTCAGGAAACCTGCCTGAAACAACATGTGACGAGATTATTTCTGGAACAAAATAATTAGTTATGAATAAAAAGTTTTTCAGGCAATTGCATCTTTGGCTGTCAGTGCCCTTAGGACTGATAGTCGTATTAATGTGTCTGTCGGGAGCGGTTTTGCTCTTCGAGCGGGATTTCGGACATGTCGGTCAGGCTGAAGTGAACTGCGAGGGTCGTAAACCCCTTACATTAGATTCGATATTATTATCAGCTGAGTGCCATTTGAAGGGGAAAAACAAGATTGTGGGTGTAACCACCTATCCGGACCCAAACCATGCATATAAAGTGCAGCTTGCTAAGCCGGCCATGGCTGCAATCTGGATTAACCAGTATACTGGGGAAGTGACAGGGAAATATGAAAGAGCAGAGATTTTCAAGCTTGCAAGCGCAGCACATCGCCGTCTTTTTGGCAAGACAAAAGCCGACGGCGCGTATGGCGCAAAAACAGGCAAACTGATAATCGGAATTTCCACTATAGGATTGCTTCTGATCATCATCACGGGTTTTATAATCTGGTGGCCTAAAAAAGGGCAGTGGCATGATAAGCTTAAAATTTCTTCAAGAAATAATCCATATAGATTTTGGTATGACATTCATTGTGTGGGTGGCGTTGTCTGTTCTTTGGTATTGATTATATGTATTCTGACAGGATTGACATGGTCGTTTGGATGGTATAAAAAATCATTCTACTCTGCCCTTGGCAGTGATGTAGCCAAAACATCAAGCCATAAGATTCCGGCAGAAAATTTCAGTGCATGGGAAACTGCCTACCGAATAGCAGCAAAAGAAAATGATGATAAAGAAATCAGGATATATCAAGGGGAGATCGACATCATAATCTCAGGAATAGGGAATCAGCAGGCAGCCAATACCTACGTCTTCGACGGGGATACGGGAGAAATAAGCCGCGTCAAGAAGTATACAGACAAATCACGATCCAATCACATCAAAGGCTGGATATATACTCTCCATGTGGGCTCCTGGTTAGGGTGGATTTCTCGTATTTTGTATCTGTTATGTGTGCTGATAGGAGCAATTCTACCGATAACAGGCTATTATCTTTGGATTAAACGACTATGCAAGAAGAAAAAGTAATGGCACGGATTATACTTGTGACAGGGGGACAGAGGAGTGGGAAAAGTGTTTTTGCAGAAAAACTGGCTTTGCAACTCTCTGAGCATCCCACCTATCTTGCAACGGCAAGGATAATGGATAAAGAGATGGAAAATAGGGTTGCCATACACAAAGAGAGACGAAAGGATGTATGGCGAAACATCGAAGCCCCTTTATATGCTGCCGAAATCACTTTCGAAGAAAAAGAGGTTGTTCTGATCGATTGCCTCACTTTATGGGCCACCAATTGGTTTTTTGAGAAAAATGAGGACATAAAGAGTGCAGCATCGGCAATCAAACGCCAAATTGAATCTTTGCATGAAAAAGACGCCACTTACATAATTGTCACCAATGAAGTCGGATTAGGAGGAGTAAGCCCAAACAGCATGCAACGCAAGTTTGCAGATCTTCAAGGAGAAATCAACCAGTATGTGGCATCTATGGCAGAGGAAGTCTATCTGACAATTTCAGGCATTCCTGTAAAAATAAAATAAGCAACCATGAGGGAATTTCACATAAAACACATCGACCACTCAATTGAAAGAGACGTAATCAACAAAATTGACAATCTCACAAAGCCTAAAGGGGCTTTAGGAAGATTGGAGGAATTAGCCCTGCAGATAAGCCTTATACAGCATACCCTAAGCCCGGAACTGCACAGACCCCACAATGTATTGTTTGCTGCAGATCATGGTATACTTGAGGAAGGCGTGAGCGTATCTCCAAAGGAAGTGACGTGGCAACAATTAAGCCATTTCTCAAAGGGGGGAGCCGGCATAAATTTTCTCTGCGAGCAGCATGATTTTAAGCTCGTGCTTGTGGATGCCGGTGTTGATTATGACATTCCTGCCGGACATGGAATAATAGACATGAAAGTGCGGAAAGGTACCCGCAATTTCCTTCACGAAGCCGCCATGACAGCAGATGAACTTGACCTTTGCATCGAGAGAGGCGCCAAGATTGTAAGGGATATATACGCGGAAGGATGCAATGTGATAAGTTTTGGAGAGATGGGGAGCGGAAACACATCTCCATCGGCTGTATGGATGCACCTGTTCACTGGCATTGACTTGAAGAAATGTATCGGAGCCGGTGCCGGACTCGACAGCGAAGGCGTCCGCCACAAATATGAGGTTTTAGCAAAAGCCGTTGCCAATTACAAGGGTGATGAAAAAGCCGCATCCAAAATAGCATGGTTTGGAGGATATGAGATGGCTATGGCATTGGGAGGAATGCTGCAGGCAGCGGAACTCGGGATGCTGATAATCGTAGATGGATTTATCATGACAAGCGTTATTCTCGCTGCATCGCAACTTCATCCCGAAATATTGGAATATGCAGTATTCGGACATCAGGGTGATGAGTCGGGCCACAAGCTTATGCTTGAAGCAATGGGAGTGAAAGCTATATTGCACCTTGACCTTCGTCTTGGGGAGGGATCGGGAGCTGTATGCGCCTATCCTATCATAGAGTCAGCCGTAAGGATGATCAACAGGATGGATAGTTTCCGGTCAGTCAATGTAACCAAATATTTCTGATGAAACGTATAGCAGCTGCACTGACCTTCTTTACGCGCATCCCGATATGGAAATGGACTGAGATTCCTCAGAGATATTATTCATCGGTAGTGGTCTACTGGCCTTTGACCGGATGGGTGACAGGTGGATTCACTGCATTGTTGTTATGGCTTGCCGCCCAAGTGTTTCCGATGCTGCCGGCAGTTGTCATCGCACTCACAGGAAGAACCCTTCTTACAGGAGCCCTGCATGAAGACGGACTTGCAGATTTCTGCGACGGATTCGGAGGTGGAACCACGAAAGATCGGATCCTCGCAATAATGAAAGATTCCCATATCGGGACATACGGCGTGATCGGATTGATATTTTATTATCTTTGGTTTGTTTCGTTAGTGGTGTCTCTTCCCCTTGAAATAGCTGTCGCCGCCATCTTTGCCTCTGATGCATTTGCCAAGACCTGTGCAGCCCAGCTCGTCAACCTTCTCCCTTATTCCAGACCGGAAGGTGCAAAAAATAGAATCAGTTATGAGCGTATGACGATATGGCAGGCATTGATCATGATTCTGACAGGACTGTTGCCGGTATGTGTGTTGGCATACATGGATATATTCATGACAATGTCGATAATCGCTCCAATCATAGTCATAAGTTTGTTGATATTATATATGCGGCATAAGATCGGAGGATACACCGGAGACTGTTGCGGAGCGTCATGTCTGCTGTGCGAGCTCTCGATGCTTGCCGCGGTCACTATAATATATTCAACTCACGCAAGCGCATTAACCCTATAACCCTTTAATCAAAAACCCTTAAGTGAGCATGCGAAACTTAAATCCAATATGAAGATAACCCTTATACGACATACATCCGTAGCTGTACCACGAGGGATATGCTACGGACATACAGATGTGGAATTGGCAGATACATTTCCACTGGAAGCTGAGAAAGTGGCTGAACGATTAGGTTCATGTACTTTTGACAAAGTCTTCACCAGTCCCCTGAGCCGCTGCCGGAAACTTGCCTCATATTGCGGATTCCCTGATGCCATATCTGATCCACGCATCATTGAAATGAATTTCGGAGAATGGGAGATGCAGGATTTCAATGAGATAAAGGACCCACGACTTCAGGAATGGTTTGACGACTACATGAATGTTGCGCCGACAGGAGGAGAATCAGCGATGCAACAAAGGAGCCGCTTCATTGACTTCATAGATTCCTTACGCAATGAATCACCTACAACATCAAACATAGCGGTATTCACTCACGGAGGTATCCTCGTACACGCACTCAACATATTCACATGCCAAGATTACGATGCACTATTCAGGAATATTCCGCCGTTCGGCTCAGTAATAGAATTGACCATCTGACAATGACGGTCAGGAGTATAGCGAGGATTTCGACACGGCGGTTTACGCATATGGCTTTAGCTGCGTCATGAGTGGTGAAATCCCTGTGGTGTTCTCCGATAAAGGGTTTGTCGATACTTTCGCCGAAGTAATCGTGCGGACCCCCGAAGCGGCCGTCAAGAATGCCTGCCAAAGCCGCCTCCGGATAGCCGCTGTTAGGACTTAGATGCTGACTTCCATATTTTCTGACGAATCGCAACAGGCTCAACCTGCCGGAGACCACAATCATAAGAAAAGCCGTCAGTCTTGCCGGAATATAGTTGGCTACATCGTCGATACGTGCTGCAACACAACCGAAATCCTTGTATCGGGAGTTTCGATATCCGATCATAGAATCGAGAGTATTTATCATTTTATATGCCATCATGCCCGGCACACCTAAAACGGCATACCAGAATAGGGGAGCGATCACTCCGTCGCTGAGATTCTCAGCCAATGTCTCAAGTGCAGCAGTGCGTATTTCCTGTGCGGTAAGTCCTGAAGTATCTCGACCTACGATCCTTCCGACCTGTCTGCGTCCTGATTCAAGGGACTCATCAACAGCAATAAAGGTCATCCTGACCTCGCGAATGAGAGTAGTACCGGCAAGACAATAAAACACCAATACCGACTGCACCGCAATATCAAGCCACCATACGGATGAAAGAAGCCTCAATAACAGCCACGTCACTGCAAACACACCAACAATAAGAAAGAGCGCCACTGTTGCACCTTTGATCTTTCTGTTCGTCCCCTTGTTGAAAAGATGTTCAAGTCCTGATATAGCCTTGCCAAACCACACTACAGGATGTGGCAAACAGACAGGATCACCCAATAGCAAATCGAGAATCCAAGCAACGACCAACGGAATTATTGAAATGATGAAATCCATTCTTTAAGCGCTTTAATCAGTGTCATATTTTCTTGTGAGGTCTGAGCAGCCACCCGAAAGTGGCGGACAGTGAGCCCTTCAAAATTTGAAGCGTCTCTAATGAGTATACCATAATGTCCGATAAGCCATGATTTAAGTCGGGCAGCTGTGCCATAAGGGAGACGGGCAAGGAGGAAATTGCAATCCGTATCATTTACTTCCATACCCAGACCTCTCATTTCATCGCATAACCAATTGGCTTGATTATGCAGCAACATGGCATCGAAAACATAGTTTGATGAGTTTTCCAAGAGGTAGAGTGCCGCTTCTATGGCTATTGAATTGACCGACCAAGGCATCCGCAAAGATCGTAAGCGTTTGAGAATATCTTCAGGACCAATGGCATAGCCAACGCGAAGACCCGGCACAACAAACTGCTTGGTCAGCGAATGAAGCATCACCACATTCTTGCGTATCATAATATCAGCGACAGAAAGCACATCCTTGACAGAGAAAGCGGCATATGCTTGGTCAACTATAAATAGAGTAGCCGGATGACTGTCAATGGCTGTCAACAATCTTTCTTTATCATAAACTTGCCCGTTAGGATTATTTGGATTGCACAGCCACACCATAGAGTGTCTGTCTTCAATATCGTCAAGAGAGGTGATGAATTGCAAGGAGTGGCCGTAGACCCTACAAGCATCTTGATATTCTCTAAAGGTAGGAACAATTATGGCTGACTTGCCATCTCTATATGCATGAGCCAACAGATAGATTGCCTCAGTTGCTCCATTGGTCACGATGACATTTCCTGCATCTACTTCATGACGTATGGCAAGTTTTTGCTCCACACTGCGAGCCTCCGGTTCCGGATAATTCTTGAAAATAGCACCTGCTTTGGAAAGATGGGTCAATAATCCGGAATGATCTACAGCCTGAGGTATGTTGGTGCTGAAATTAATCTTTATCTTGTTGCCAAAGCGAAATAGATCGTCGCCGTGTCCGTCAATCATAACTTTCCATGATTTTATACAGTTGAGGAATATCTATATGTTCACGAAGCCAATGCGCAAGGAGGTCGTATTGTCCATTCTTGAAGTCGTCAGCATCAAAATTCACATTGACAGTCTCTTTTTGATATGGGGCAAGGATGAAATCAATGACAGCCTGATTATCCAATAAGCCATGCACATAGCTGCCAAAACATTTAGCATCTGCCATACAACCTTCTTTAGATCCATCTGAGAAAGTCAGAAATGGCTTGTCGGTAGAAGTATTACCCATGTGGATCTCATATCCTTGACACCGCCGGCAATCATCGATAAAACTAAACTCCACTTGGCGGGTGGTTTTCTTTTCTTCCAACTCTGTTTTTACGGGGAGCAATCCAAGACCGGGCAAGCCGCTGATGATGCCTTCAACACCATACGGATCTCCAACATACTCACCCATCATCTGATAACCGCCACATATTCCAATCACTGTCTTGCCATTTTGCCGGGCCTGACAGATTGCCTTTGCCATTCCATTCTTTCTTAATGCAAGCAAATCATCAAGAGTGTTTTTGCTCCCGGGCAGTATGATTATATCTGCATCACCCAAATCTTCAGGATATGCTGTATAGAAAAGATTCACGTGTGGATGACGTTCAAGAATATTGAAATCCGTGAAATTGGAAATATGCTTTAGCAAAACCACTGCAACATTTATCCTGTCTTTCGAGGCATTGAAGCCTTTTTTTCCCAATGCTACAGAATCCTCCTCGTCAATGTGGATATGGGAAGCCATCGGCACTACCCCAAGCACCGGGACACCACAAATATTTTCCATTATCTTCCGTCCATCATCAAACAGGCGAAGATCGCCGCGAAACTTATTTATAATTATCCCTTTGATGCGCTTTCTGTCTGCCGGCGTCTGAAGCATTATCGAACCATATACACTGGCGAATACGCCGCCACGGTCTATGTCTGCCACTAAAATTACCTTTGCTTGGGCATAGCGAGCCATCGACATATTCACGATATCGCCATCACGCAGATTGAGTTCCGATATGCTTCCGGCTCCTTCAATCACGATTGGATTGAAACTACCCGCAAGACGATCAAAAGCTTGATGTGCAATAGCACGAAGCTCTTCTTTCCCATCCTTCCGAAAGTAGCTGTAGGCATCTCGGTTGCCGGATGGTTTGCCATTCAAGACCACTTGCGAGGTATGTTCGCCTGAAGGCTTGAGGAGAATTGGATTCATCTCAACCATACACGGCAAGCCGGCAGCTTCCGCTTGAACGGCTTGCGCCCGCCCTATTTCCAACCCATCGGGGGTGACATATGAGTTCAATGCCATATTCTGAGCTTTAAACGGAGCCGGATTGCGACCATCCTGCTTGAAAATACGGCAAAGACCGGTTGCTATGAGACTTTTGCCCACATCGCTTCCGGTGCCTGCCAACATTATAGGAGACAATCGTTTCATTTCTTTTTTCGTTTATATCCAAATTCACGCCATGCTTCCTCCATGCAACCCGAGTGCTGAAGCTCATGACGTGCCATAATGAAGAAAAGGTCAGA
>JAIDUH010000011.1 GCA_029060285.1 Muribaculaceae bacterium
CGTTTCGACAATTTTGCCATCGCAGGTGGTCTTAAGAAAGGTGAGCACCGCGGTGATTTCTCTTTCGACGACACCGACCCCTATAAGATTATAGAAGGTGCTTCCTATTCCCTCGCTGTGGAATATGATCCGAAACTCGACGCCTACCTCGACAGCGTGATCAACCTGATTGCAGCAGCCCAGGAACCGGACGGATACCTTACCACTTGCGTCACCAACAAGTGCGAGCGCCTTTCAGGCTGGTGGGGCACACACCGCTGGGAGAAGATCAATAGCCATGAGCTCTACAATTCCGGGCATCTCTACGAGGCTGCCGTGGCACACTATCTTGCAACGGGCAAACGCTCGCTTCTCGACGTCGCCATCAAGAACGCTGATCTTGTATGCAAGACATTCGGTTACGGCGAGGATCAGATCAAGTATCCTTCCGGACACCCGATAATAGAGATGGCGCTTGCTAAGCTATATAAGGTGACTGGCGACCAGAAATATCTTGACCAGGCCAAATACTTCGTCGAAGAGACAGGAAGACTGACCAACGGTCGCAAACCGAGCCAATATTCCCAGGATCATATGCCGATTCTCGATCAAGAGGAGATAGTGGGCCATGCAGTACGCGCCGGTTATCTCTACTCAGGTGTTGCCGACTATGCAGCCTTGGCTCAAGACAGCGCATACTTCACCGCCATCAACCGCATTTGGGACAATATGGCATCAAAGAAACTTTATATCACGGGCGGCATCGGTAGCCGCGCGCAGGGCGAAGGTTTCGGTCCTGAATATGAGCTTCACAACCATACAGCTTATTGTGAAACTTGCGCAGCGATTGCCAATGTATATTGGAACCACCGCATGTTCCTCGCCACGGGAGATGCAAAATACGCCGACGTCTACGAGCGCGCCCTCTACAACGGAGTTCCTTCGGGCGTATCACTCTCAGGCGATAAATTCTTCTACGACAATCCTCTCGAAAGTATGGGGCAGCACGAACGTCAGGAATGGTTCGGTTGCGCATGCTGTCCCGGCAATGTGACACGTTTCATGGCCAGCGTACCGCAATATATGTATGCAACGCAGGGAGACGACGTGCTCGTAAACCTATACATACAGAGCACTGCCGACATCGAGACCGACAACAACAGGTTGCAACTCGCCCAGACCACTGAATATCCCTGGAACGGCAATGTCACTTTTACTGTAGAGCCGGAGAATGAGTCTGAATTTGCGCTACGCCTCCGTATACCGGGCTGGGCAGAAGACGCTCCTGTCCCCACAGACCTCTACAGCTTCACTTCTAAGCCATCCGCAAAATATGAAGTCAAGGTCAACGGCAAGAAAGCCGACATCATGACCGGGAACGGATACGCTACAGTGAAGCGCCAATGGAAGAAGGGTGACAAGGTGGAGCTCTCGCTTCCGATGGAGGTAAAGCGTGTCAAAGCCAACGACCTCGTAGCCGACGACCATGGCAAACTTGCAATCCAGCGCGGACCGGTAATGTTCTGTCTTGAAGGTCAGGACCAGAAAGATGGTCAAGTTTTCGACAAATACCTTCCCGACGGAGTGAATTTCACTGAAAACTACGATGCAGAACTGCTGAACGGCGTAATGACCCTTACTGCTACCGGAAAGCAAATTTTCGCAGACGGATCGGAGGAAGATGCCGAACTGACAGCCATCCCTTACTGCACATGGAACAACCGTGGGGCCGACCAGATGGCAGTATGGATTCCTGCAAGCAGCGACATGGCCACTGCCAAGCCTACCCCTACCCTTGCGAGCGGAGCCCAGATGTATAGCGAGCCGACGCAACTGACAAGCGACGCTCCTGCCGCCACCTCCAACCTAAACTGGGCATGGGGCTACAACGACCAATGGGAACCGAAGTCAAGCGCTGACACATCGAAACCCTACCACTACTGGTGGCTGCGTCAAGGAACAACGGAAAACGTATGCTACCGCTTCGAGGAACCAAAGGAAGTTAGCAATGTCGACATATACTGGCTCGCCTTCGACCATTATGACGGCGACTACGAGACTCCGGAAAGCTGGGAACTCTATTACCGTACAGCCGACGACCGCTGGGCACCGGTCCAGGCAAAAGGTGAGTACGGTGTGGAACGAGACAAATACAACCATCTCGAATTTGAACCCGTCACCACTACCGACCTGAAGGTATCTGCCAAGCTGCGCGACGGCAAGAGCGGCGGAGTGATTGAGTGGAAAGTCTCTTGAGCAATGATTAATTATTTTACATGATGCATCATGATAAATCCTGATATAACATGATATATCATGAATCTCCAAAGAAACAATAACAATAACTAAATAAAAACCTAACTATTTATGAAACCGCGAAAATTCACACCGATTTTCAGCAGGCACAATATGCTGAAATTAGCGGCTTTGGC
>JAIDUH010000110.1 GCA_029060285.1 Muribaculaceae bacterium
ATTTATAGGTTTATCCTATTTTGTACCTACAGAGGGGATCAGTCCTCTGTAGGTGTTAGTGTCTCAATAAGGTCCTTAAAGTCCTTAAGGTCTTTAAAGACTTTAAGGTCTTTAGGGGCACAGGTTATTGCCAGCCTGTATTTTGTTTAAGTTTTCCTGCCTTGAGAATTTCAGACTGAGGGAACGGCCAGAAATATCCTTTATCTCCAGGCCATGTACGCTTGGTGATATAAGACGGATTCAAGACTGGAGTATAAGTAAAGCTTTCGTCAGCATTTTTCGTAATCTCCATAACCTTGATGTTCTCGAAATACTGCTGAGCTTTTTTCCAACGACGGACATCAAACATACGATGACCCTCGAAAGCGAGCTCTATGAAACGTTCATTTTCATAGCGCTTCTCGAATTCAGTAAAGCTTAGACCTGTCGGAAGATTCGGCTGACCGGCACGTGTACGCACTGTATTGATTGCATCAGCAGCTGTCATCGTGAGATCGTCAGCTGTCAAATATCCACTTCCTGTGTAGTTGAGCATTGCCTCAGCATAGTCAAGATATACCTGACCGAGGCGGAAGAGAATCCATGTGTGTTTATTGGATGCTTGTGAATTACCAGATATGACAGCCATACGATCCACATATTTTTTCAAATAGTAACCGGTGGGAGTT
Organism: Muribaculaceae bacterium; assembly: GCA_029060285.1. Classification (GTDB taxonomy): domain Bacteria; phylum Bacteroidota; class Bacteroidia; order Bacteroidales; family Muribaculaceae; genus Lepagella. Next base: position 669 of record JAIDUH010000110.1, read on the forward strand.
CCGTACGCAACAGACCGAGAGTTGGCACCGCCATACCAAGTTTCAAGAACGGCATTCGGCAAAGCATCCGGAAATTTTTCACCATTTACAGCAACTGTGGCTGCGAGGCGGGAATCTCTGTTTGCGTAAGGATTTTGTGGATCGTACTGATCATTTGAGGGATCGTCAATGCTGAGACCGTTAAGTGTCTCGTATGCTGATACAAGATTCTCAGTTGGGCAGTTACCTCCTTTTGCATTGTTCATGCCTATAGGAAAGTTGTAAGTCTCAAAACTATTGCTTGCAGCAAGACGGCGTGCAAAGATTATTTCTTTAGTAGCTTCCGAATCGTTCCAGTTGCTGATATCAAAAAGTTTTGCATAGTTGGAAGCGAGTCTCATGTTACGCTTCCTGCACTCATTTATACATTCAAATGAACGGAGAGCAGCCTGGTGCCAGAGTTCTTTTGAGTCAATCTCACTATTTTCGGCAAAGAGAGGCGAAGCATGATAGAGAGCAGCACGTGCACGAAGAGCAAGAACCCCAAGATTGTTTACACGCCCCGGTTCACTTTCAAGCGAAATATAGGCACCTGTATATTCTTGGATAATATTATCTTTAATCACTGCACACTCATCGTCGATAAACTTAAAATTTCATCAATCGAAGCTTGCTGAGCATTATTTGCATCCTCTGCATTTAGACTCTCGGTGATCAAAGGCACACTGCCGTATTGACGTACGAGAAGAAAGTAGAAGTATGCGCGCATGAAGCGAATTTCCCACTCATAGTTGTTGTATTTGATCATCTGGTCTTGATAATCTTTCTCAAGCTTATGTTCCGGGAATTCAAGACCGACATAGTCTGTGAGAAAGAGGTTGCAATATGAAATTGCATCCCAGCATGTTCCCCAGATACTGTTGTTGGCATTTGTAGGACCCCAGCTTCCGTTGTAGTATGATTCGATCTGATTACCAACATGGCTAAAAACTGCCTCATCAGTAGCAGAACAAAGAGAAGCGCCGCCATACATCTGTCCCCAATCATAATCAAGGTCTCGGTATATGTGAGTGGCGAATGCTCCTACCTGACCGAAATCGCGCTTAACAAAATCATCGTCGTTGACGCGATATTCATGGTAATCCATTTGGTCTGAACATCCTGTCAGTCCAAGCGACATCAAAGCCGCAAAACCAAATATATGTTTTAGTTTCATAATTTTTTAGATGTCTGAGAAGTTAGAAAGTAAGTTTTACACCTACGACAACCTGACGTGAAAGTGGAGCTACAATTCCGGTAGCCTCAGGGTCAAGATTCTCGAGTTTGTTTTTGCCTCCTGTAGCGATATTGCAAAGATCCACACCACGAACAAAAATCTTAGCTCCGTTGATGAAATGAGTTTTGGCGAGAAGATTCTTGTCAAAATTGTAGTAGAGTTCGATGTTACGGAGCTTCAGATAGGAGCGGTCACGCTGCCAGAAAGTACTTGTACGGTAGTTGTTGGCATTGCTTGTAGAGCTGAGGCGCGGATAGAGGGCATCTGCCACGTTATTTGTCTCAGCGTTCCAACGATTGTCATATACTTCCTGAGCGAGTGAAGAACTGTTGATCAAGCCCCAATAGTAGCCTTGAGAGCTTAGGTTGCAGCCGTAGTTGCCTACGCCCTGGAAGTGTGCGAGAAGACCGACACCCTTGTATTCAGCTCCGAGATTGAAGGTGTAGTAGATTTCCGGACACGCGGCGTTATAGCCAATTTTAGTTACATCATTTGCGTCTATCACATTGTCGCCGTTGATATCCTTATATTTAATATCACCGGGACGTACGGTAGAGAATGTCTGAGTTGGAGAAGCATCTATTTCTGCCTGTGAAGTGAAGATCCCTTCTGCAATCAAGCCGTATGTTGAGCTGAGGGGGTTGACGGTCTGTACAAGGTTGTCGTATAGCTTTGGTTCCTCTGCCATGTCAACAATTTTGGATTTGGCGAAGAGAAAAGAACCTCCTGCCATAACATTCCATTCTCCGAAGTTCTTGTTGAAATTGAGTTCAATGTCGACGCCTCGGTTGTCAACCTTACCTTGATTTTTGAAAGGAGCTGTGAAACCGATGAGGCTCGAGTAAGCACCAGAGCCGTCTACGAAGATATCATAATGACGGTTGTAGAAATAGTCAGCAGTCAAGTCGATGCAACCTAAGAAGCTTGCATTAACGCCGACATCATATTTTGCGACTTTTTCATGAGAAGGGTTTACAACCGGAAGCTGACTTACCGTTATAGATTGTTCTGTACCATCATATTTATCCGACCAAGGATAAGCTGTTGATGCAAATTGATAATCTTGCAGGTAATATGTCCAGACACTATTTCCAGGAAGACGGTCAAGATTCTGGATACCCCAGGATCCGCGGATTTTCAGGAAGTCAACTGCGAGATCCGGATTCTCAAGGAGAACAGCTCCGAGCGACACGTTGGGAGAGAAGCTCCACTTGGTGCCGGGGGCAAGACGTGAGGAGCCCATCTCAGAGAGAGCCACGCCGAGAGAGTAGCGGTTGTTGAATGTATACTGACCCCATAAAGAGAAGTTATGGCGGTAGACGTTGTTGTTTACGCCCATCGGATCCTCATAGTCGTAATGGTATTTAAGCTGAGCCATGACGCGGTGCTTTTCTGAAAAAATATTGTCGTAGGTAAAGGCACCCCATGCATTAAATCTACGAGCAAAACTTTTGCCACTTGCGCCTTTACCCATCTCAGTTGCTTGGTCAGCGACCTGCCAATAAGAAGTCTGAGGCTCACCGTCTACCCAACCGGTCACATTAGACATTCCATAGTTGTACTTCTTAGAGTGATCTTCAAGAATGTTGGTGACAACGTCGTAGCTTGCACCGATATTGAATTTTAGGCCTTTAGTCACCATACAGAGGTCTTGTACGATTTCAGCATCAAAGAATAGCTGACGGTCGAATATCTTATAGTAAGCAGCATCTGTAGACTGGGCTACAGGATTGTTGTCGCCACTCCAGGTGGAGTTACCACCCCAAAGACCGAATTCGTTTCTTACAGGGAATGCCAAAGCAGGCGTGCCATATATCATACCCCAAAGATTTGCTTCTGCACCCGGAGTCTGCATCTCGCCAAGAGATGTGAAGATATTGGTCTTAAGTTGAGTATATTTCCAAAGATCTACATCGAGATTAGTGCGAACATTTCCTCGTACATATTTGTCCTGAGTAGAGTATCCATCATTGCGATTACCATTCTTGATGAATCCATCGCTATAGACGAAGTTAGCCATAGTGAAATAGCGGAATTTCTCGCCGCCACCGGAAAACTCAACAGAAGCACGGTCACCGTTGGCATGATTACGGAATGTCTCACTAACCCAATCCACATTCGGGTATAGAGTAGGATACTGTCCGCTCGCAAATGCATCAATTTCTTGCTGGCTGTATTTAGCAAACTGTCCCTGGCCTTCATTGAAGAGAGCCTCGTTCATAGCCTTGGCGTAAGTAGGGGCATCAACGAACTTAGGGCGATTTGTCATATTTGAGAACACATGCTCATAATTAATGCGGACTACTTTCGAATTATACTCTCCGTGCTTGGTGAGAATATTGATCACGCCATCAGCACCCTTATATCCGTAAAGAGCAGTAGCAGCCGCATCCTTGAGAATCTGCACTTCCTCCACTTCCTCCGGATCAAGCATGGTTATATCGCGCTCTATTCCGTCTACGAGAATCAAAGGAGTGCTTCCGGAAAGACTTTGAAGTCCACGGACATAAAATGTAGGATTCTGAGCGTAGTAAGTTCCGCTACCGGCGATGGCTATAAGACCTTTGCCCTGGCCTATAAGGGTATTGCCGATATTCTTTGCAGAGCGCTCCGATGCATCATTTATCTTGATTACGCTGACAGAAGCAGTGGAGTTCTCACGGTTGACAGGGAGGATTGTGCCGATATTATATTCCTGCGCAAGCCACTTATTTGCCACAGTGTCCACAGATTCCTGAGCCGTTACCGGCAGGGCAAGCCCTGCCATGATCGACATAAGAAATATATTTTTTGATTTCATTGTTGTTCGAGTTAGTTTATCGGTTTATTACCAGCCCGGGTTTTGGATAAGACCATAGCCCTTGTTGACCTCATCCTGAGGGAAAGGCATCAGGAACCATTTTAAAACGAATGGATTATTTTGGTCATCTGAGTAGTTCCATAATACACGGCGGCCGGTGTTTAGATTGAAGAATTCATATTCGAAACGCGAAGGCTCTGCCATACCGCCATTTTTATCATCACCAAACCAAGGAGCATTTCGACGCACCCATTGATTCTGAGAATTCTTAATCATACGATAAGTAGCCATACCATGAAGCTGTTTGGTCATCCAGTCGGTGCGTTTGCGTCGTATCATATCGATATATCGGGCATTGGTCATACCAAGCTCACATGCACGTTCACGAAGAATCTCCTCGATGAGATTATCCTTATTGTTCTTGAGGTCAAGAGAAGTATTGCAACTTACAATTCCTTTCATACCCACGCGCGAACGAATTTTGTCGACCTGCTCCACAGCTCCTGGAAGATCACCGCACTCAGCGAGACATTCGGCATACATAAGGATCATATCCGGAATTGTGAGCACATTCCAGTGATTGTTTGGATCTCTGAACCACTCATCTTTGAATAATACATACTTGTAAGGGCCAAATCCTGTAGGGCAGTAAGAAATCTGATTTTCGGTCAAGACATTAGTAACAGGATCCTTTACACAATTACCGCCATTCTGACCGCCAACCCATGTCTCGATAACATTGCCAGAAGATTCGCCTGTGGCAGACTGCAAAGTAAGTAGATCTTTTGTGCCGGTAACGATTGCGTTTTCATAAAGTCTCGGGTCGCGTGAAGCCGATTTTGTGAATCCTCCACGGACAGCCTTATAAGTATAGAAAAGTTTGTCATTATCATTGGAACCACCCTTTCCATCAAGGCACGTATAGACTTTCCATTCAACACCATCCGCATCTTTGTATGTCTTACTTTCATCCAATTTGAAAGATTCATCATGAATGAATGGTTTTCCATCGCTCCAAGGGAACATCTCGACATATTCAAGAGTCGGGTCATGACGCAAACGTCTCACTCCATTTTCATCCCAGTTCCATTTGCCCCAGTTGTAGCCGGAACCGGTAGCTTCGTAGTCGACAATTTTAGTAAAATGTATGTTTTCAGGACTGTCATCATACATATACCCACGACGGTAAGCAAGACGATATCCATCGCAGTTCTTTTTAAGCACATCAGTATAGAGATGATAATACTCTCCATTTGCGGCGTTTTCTCTCCAAAAATCGTCGAAAGCTGCTTTTGCGGTTTGCCATCTGCCGGCATCGTAACTTCCGTAGCCGATAAGTTCACGCTGTTCGTCAGTCACACCGGGATAATAAGCAGGACCATTGAAAAGAGGAGAAGCTGCAATCCAAAGCGTCTGAGCTTTTAGAGCCATCACACCTGCTTTTGTCCATCGACCAGTCTGTAAAGAGTTTGATTCACTATCGTTTCCATTATAAGCCCAGTAAAGATCCGGAGCGGCCTCATCACAAAGACGGCAGATAAATTTAACTGTTTCGTCAAATGAAGCACGTTTACCCATTCCTCCATTCTGGACATCATCATTATTGATAGTTTTTTCGATTATAGGAAGCCCACCATATATTGGAAGACGAACAGCATAAGCAAAGGCCTGAAGAGCTTTAGCTTGGGCCACTATATACTTTTTCTTCCTCTCATCCATGTTAGGCACACGATCAATATTTTCCTTGATGATAGATACCATGTGGACAGTTTCCCAAAAGTAGTCGGCTGTATATGAGATGAGTGGATTTTCCTTTGCAGATAAAGTTCCGTTATAATAGGAAGTCCAAACCTCCTGACTTGACCAATGAATTTGATATATGTCAGTTAAAGCGTCAAGCTTACCTGTATACGAATTTTGTGAATGTGGTCCACCTTGACCATACGGCAATCCGTAGTATTGTTTGTTATATATATTTGTAAGCAACTGGTTTACGTATACTTCATTGGCAAAGATACTGTCGAGCGTGGTTGTACCACCAGGTGCTTTATCGAGGAAGGAATTGCCGAACTGCACCTCATCCGTACAGCCGGTAACTACCATACCTGCTAA
>JAIDUH010000111.1 GCA_029060285.1 Muribaculaceae bacterium
CTTTTGGGGCTTTTGGGGGATTGCTTAAGAATATAACGAAAATTGGAAGATGAAAGTTTATTTTTCTATAGCCTGCAGAAGGTCAGGAACGAAGTCATAGCCAAAATTAGTATCGAGCATACGCACGCCAATCGGGATGTAGAATATTTTTGGACGCAGCTCAATGGGAAAGTAAGGATTATGGCTTATTCGCATAGCATCCTTCTCAGTCGTGATAATTATCTTGCGATTTCCGAGTGTATCATTATACTTCGAGAGAATCTTATGAAGGTCTGACTTCTTGAAATCGTGATGATCCGGGAAATGCAGTATTTTCTTCTTGAAAGGAAAGTCGCGGAAATGATTTACGAAAGGGCGCGGATTAGCCACACCCGTAAGAAGGATTACAGAATCGTCAGCATTCAACTCCGTAAGAAGCATCCGTTCGGTGCAATCATCCGGAAATACCGGAATCAACCCCCCATAGTCAAAAGTAGAGAAATAAAGCTTTTGATAAGGCAAAAGTTCCAAATGCTTTGACACAAGACGCATATCAAGAGCCGAAACATCTGACGGACACTTTGTCGTGATCACCATATCGGCACGATATTTTGCATCGCTGCTTTCCCGCATTCGTCCTAACGGGAGGATATTATCGGAATATACAGGATGAGAATAATCCATCAGCATAATATTGACCTTAGGCTTAATATAACGATGCTGGAAAGAATCGTCGAGAACAATCAAGTTGATCTTCGGAAACTGCTTGATCAGTTCACGAATTCCTTTAACGCGGCTTTCACATACAGCAACCTTCACTGTTCCGCCGAATTTCTCATATATCTGAAGGGGTTCATCCCCGATATCATCCGGAGTACTCTTCGCTGAAGCGAGAATGAACCCACGGGTCTTACGTTTGTATCCCCGGCTCAGGACAGCAATATTACGCTTATATCTGAGACATTCGAGAATATACTCCACGTGGGGTGTCTTTCCGGTGCCACCGACAGTGATATTACCCACGCCAACGACCGGAACATTGAAAGAAACTTCCTTCAAAATGCCCCAGTCAAAGAATTTATTGCGTACGTAGACACCGAATCCATAGAGCCAGGAAAAGGGAGTCAATACGTATTTGAGGTATTTATCCATAGGCAGATATCGAAAAAACTAATGTAATTAGAAATGCATAATTGTTGTTCTCAGGAACCCAGACGACAATACATTCATGATATCTATCAGATATGGCTGATGCTAGTTGAAGCGAACCGCAATTGGAGTCATGCGTGCCTGCCAGGGAGTGCGCCGGAGAATTTTGGCGGTCTCGCTAATCAGGATCGATTCCGGATTCTCTCCTACAATCTTGGCAATCTCCAAATCAAGCTGATCCAAGCCTTGTGCTTTCAGGAGATCGAGAAAATCAGGTTTGTATTTCGGATAGACCGCAACGCCATATTTATCAGCTTTAAGACCAGCCTCAGAAGCAGCATAAGCAATAGCATCATCAAGAGAACCAAGCTTATCGACAAGTTTAAGCTTCATCGCTTGCTCAGCATCGTAGACACGCCCCTCAGCAATCTGACGAACTCTTTCTTCCTTCATCTTTCTCCCTTTTGCAACCCTCTTGACAAAGCGAGCATAGCCGTCGTTGATATAAGTCTGAAGCACATTGAGTTGCTCTTCAGTAGGATCATAGAATAGGGATATATTCTTTCCCGGATTTGTGCTGACAGTCTGTGGTGTGATACCGAGTTTCTTCACGAGACCTTCTGCTGAAGGGAAAAGACCAAAAATTCCGATAGAGCCGGTAATGGTCAACGGATCTGCGTAAATCTTGTCAGCAGTGCAGGAAATCCAATAGCCGCCGGAAGCAGCATAATCTCCCATAGACACAATGAAAGGCTTTCCTTTCGACTTGAAATAGTCAAGAGCCTCTCCAATCTGTTCACTTCCAAATACGGAACCACCCGGCGAGTTGACACGAAGCACAAGAGCCTTCACATTATCATCATCTGCCAATTGGGTGATCTGAGGAACAAGCTTGTAGCAATCGATGCCACTCTTAGCATGTTCCTGAATTTCACCGGTGGCATAAAGAACAGCAACTTTATTCTTGTCATTATAGCCCTTGCCCCATTTAGAATTTTCAGAAAGGGTTTCCGGAGTATAATACCTCACATCTTTACCTTCTTTTCCCACAAGACGCCCTACTATATCATAAACCTGACGCTCATAGACACGACGATCTACATAACCTTGTTTTAAACA
>JAIDUH010000112.1 GCA_029060285.1 Muribaculaceae bacterium
CAAAATATGTTAAAATATGTATATTTATATTAAAACAAAAAGTGCGTGACGGAGCTTGGGTTGCTCCGCACGCACTTTCGGGTGTAGATTAACCCCCGTCACCGTCTGACGGGGAGAGTATAGGGCGGCGAATACGGTCATGTCGCGGCCGTCAGGGTCGATACTCGTTTGGTCAATGCATCGGGGTTGTCGTTGTTTTCATCGTTTTCGTCGTTGTCAACGATATTTTTGCAACAATCAACCTGTACGGATGCATGAGAATGTTCATTACTGTAATGGACCGTCAGGCCTCAGCTACAGCATGGGCATACTGATGCATCGGTTGATGCGTTGATTTAACCGGCATTCAGACGGGAATGGAAGTCCTTTGGAATGAAGTCGCAAGCGACTTCGGCGGGGGACAAACCGTTCATGGTCGGGAATGACCGGGGGTGTGGCAATATGTCATTGTGCTCTTTCCGGGCTTCTGGGGGAAGCGTTTTCATCGTTGTCATCGTTTTCGGCGTTGTCACCGATACGTATGAACGAATCGACACTTTCGACACTGAACGCGGCGCGGTGTGGACCGTCAGGCCTCAGGCCACCGTGAGGAAACCTCTGTTTCCGGATGCAAAGTTAGTGCTATTTTTAGGGGTAATCCCCTTATCCCACAAAATTAATTTAGAATTTTGAATTTAGAATTTAGAATTATTGCTGATGGTGTTATTTTCTTATAAGTGATGACATCACACAGAGACACAAGGGGGGAATGGGGAACGCACGGAGTACTCACTGTTACAAAAAAAGCGCGTAGATTCTTACCCAGTCGGGTCTTAGAATCTACGCGCAGATGCGATCAGATTGATGAAATTTGAATTATTGGAACATCGAATTGCTGTATATGCCGAAATCGCGATTGCTTTTCGGAAGCATAGGTGTAAGGTCAGGATTACGCTCCGGTTGCCATGTTCGAATCTTAATGACGGGCTTGTCCGCGTCGTTTAGGTCGACAAAAAGGAAAAGGTAGCCCTGGTCACCGTAATGCTCGGAATAATAATCCTGTTTAATCTGGATTCCAAATGTATCTCCGCCATATGCAGCCTTCTGAACATCGTTGTCCGAAAAGTTTATATTTACGAACTCATTGCTGGCGAAGCATTGTTTAAGCTGATTGATGTATTCCTCCTTGCTCTTTTGGGCGTATTCATACTTCGGCACAATGCTCAGTCCGAATCCGTCGCCAGGAGATTTCTTCACCTGCTCAAGTTTATGGCCAACTATGATGTAGGCGTTCTCGTCGAAAATACTATTGATGTAGTCAAGCCTCTTTAGAGCGAAAGCAGTCTTATAGTTTTCAAGAAAAGTCACTATTACCATTTTGACAGAGTCACTCCAAGCTCCAATACCCTGTTCGAATATATCCTTACGTGCAGCTTTCCCGAGACCGAACGCCACACTCTCAATCTTCTTGTCAGGCGAGAATGTGAATGTCACGTCTTCAATAAATGTACGTTTGTTGTTCTTAAAATCAAACCTCATTGGCACACTTCTCGCCACAACCCTTTCCCCGAATGGATAGAATCCCACGTCCGGACTTCCGAGCACATATGCTTGACCATAGCCAAGAAGCTTATTGAACATGTCGAGACCCTCTTCTGTGAAATAGGAAGGATCAGGCCTGTAGCTCTTGTCAATAACGGACTTCAGCACTTTATCGACAACAGCCTGATATTCCTTTGAATCCTTCTTGTCGAGCGCAGTCACGCCTTCCTTTTTTCCGGCAGCAGCCAATGCGTTAAATTCCTTTTTAGCTTCCTTATCGGCTTTCAGGGTCTTTCCTTCCATACCTATAGTCTTTATGGCAGCAGGAAATTCCAAGGGCTTGAAGTCGCCAATGAGCATCTCAAGTTCCTTGTCGCTTCGGCTTGCTTCCTTGAAACTGGTCTCTATGACAATCATCACATCCTGCAACTGATCAACTGCCGGAAAAGTCAGTTGTCCCAATCCACCCTTAGCACTGTTGATGGGAGAATTGCTTTTGCCATTCCAATAGGTGAAGTCAATGCCTGCAGCCGGCTTATCCTTATACTTAAAAAGCACATCAACAGTATTGTCATCACCTTTTTTAGCCACTGACACATCTACATCTTTAAGGATATCCGTCATTTTGTCAGGAATCCAGTTTACGAGCAGAACATCCTCTCCCTCCAACATCATTTTGACGCTTGAAGGATACTGGAGTGAATGCAACAACACGAAAGCCCAATTGAGATAACGCAAGGCATCGTCGATCCTGCCTTTCTCTTCCGCACGAAGACCCATGCGCACGTAATCCTCCACCCGGTCCCGGCGGTGTGCGAACATTTTCTCAAGTTCCGACCGGTGCATGTATGTCAATTGATAATACCGTCTGTTCTTGTCGCGCCATCTCAATGTCTGGGTATTGTTTACAGTTGCCTGAGAATATGAATTCATCAAAGTCTTTATATCAGAGTTCAAATCCAGTTTTCCATCGACAGATGTCTCATGCTCTGAAATAACTATAGATGTTTTCACCGTAGTTCCAATCTTGCTTAGAAGACTCTGCAACGCCAACCGGTCGGCGTCGGCGGGGGTATCTCCCTCGCCTTCGCCATAGATAATATCAGACATACCCTTGATAACCTCAGCCTTCTGCATATCATCCTTCTGTGCCGATAAAGCGATTGGAAAGAAGCAGAACGCCAAAATTGACATTAATAGCCTAAATGAATTTTTCATCCTTTTACCAATATTTTAGTAGTTCCTACAAAATATATACCAGGCGTCATGTCATCAACACGGACAGTCTCGCCAGCTTTCACATCCACAATACGTATCAATTGCCCTACCATATCGTAGATCCTTATTTTCATAGCTATCGAACTGCGGATGCAGATGGAGTAACTTTCGCTCCAGATATAAGTACCGTAATCGCCGATAAGCTCATCAACTGCAGATGAGTCAAATACCGGAATACCCTTTGCGCCTTGACTCTCGACATAACATTCGAAAGGAGCGACGTCCCTTTCATTAGAAATGAAGATACCCCCGGGCATATAATCCTGATTTTGATAGGTAGTCGCAAATTCATTGATAGCAAGCTTTCCTTCATCGACACTGACGCGAGTGTAATTACCGACAACATAGCGTCCGACACCAAATGCATGTTTCATATCTTCCTCTGTAGGCGTCACTGAAACAGATGCATTAATCGACTTGAATATTACATCACCTTTGACAACGAACTCATCAGCATATTGCGGATTGTTTGGCATCGCAATCAGATATGGAGTGTTGGCGATTACGGAATTATCTTTCTTCCATTTAGTCTCGCCGGCACTGAAAAGCCAGAAAGGATACACACCCATATCTATATTTTCCTCACCGAACGGCTTCAATGTTCTTCCGGCACTTTCTATAGATTGCACGTCGAATGGAACGACCATAGTCTCCCATCCGGAACCGAATCCTCCAATCTGAGTCTCTTTATTGAAAGAGCGGGTGAATGAGATCTTATTTGCTGTAAACTCTTTTGGAGCATAGAATGGCAAGCCATGACATAGAGTCACGTTTTCCGCACGCATTGTCTCCGTGCCAATAACATTCTTCACGACCCCATTCGTATTTTCAACTGCCTTTGAAGCATTGGTTGCACTTTTCGCGTAAAGAAGGAGATTAGAGTTCTGAAGTCCGCTAAGCAGATGTTCCGGAACCACATCATCGCTTGTCCACTCCAAAGCACAGAGCGAGGAGTTGGAAGATCCGAAAATGTCGCTTCCAGCGTTTGACAATTGCATCGGAAGAACGATTGACAAAAGCTTATCTGAATCCAACGCGCCATCCGGGATATAAGAGTCTGTCACATTCCTCAAGTCCATGAACTGAAGGTTCGGGAAAGATCTGAGGAACTCATAGTCGCCGGTGTCAACAGTTGATGTGCCAACCAACGGACCATGTAGAGTCAAAGATGAGATCCGGGATTTGTCGGAACACCATCCAAAGGCATCCTTGACTTGTCCGGGTTGAGAAGTAAAGGCAACGGATTCATTGGCATAGTACTCAGGCGTAAATTCCATCACTTCTGAGTCGGCTGCATCAGCACGCTGAGCTATTGCCCTTATCAATGTCAGACCGTTCATGTCAATCTTTCCGGAATATACGCTTCCCTCGCGGACATCTGTGGTAGATTGTCCCAAGACGTAGCGAATAGAAGAACCCTCTTCGACACTTAGTGTGAGATAGCGACCGTCATAGGTGTCTTTCTCCGGCCGCTGGCACCTTACATATCCTATCGGACAGGATTCTCCCTCAGTCGGAATAAGATCACCCTCAAAGGCTACCGCCCTGACCGTACAGCTTTCAGAAACCACAAACGGATTTTCGTAAACCATCGATGTAGCGACAGGCTGAGATCCGTCAGTAGTATATCTCACAGTCTGAGACGATTTCTTTTTTATAGTGACAGTAAAGAGATCCGCAGTGATTTGAGGAATATCTGTGTGATCAAGGCGCACTTTCTCCGAAGGCACATAACCTTTTTTGTAAGCATAAGCGTCAATTGTACTGTTGTAGGCAACCTGCACTCGTCTATTATTATTCTCGTCCGGCTGCATCACGATACCGTCAACATCTGTAAACATGATTTCAACACTATCATCATCATGATTGGCGATCACATATCCATCAGCATAACGCAGGGAAGGTGCATCAAGAGTATAGCCGCTCTTGAAAAAGTCAAGGGTCTCCGACCTACGGTATCCTTCAGCCTCTGCATAGGCATAGAGAGTACGGACATCAGACAGATCAATGCCATCTGGCAATAACCCTTCATCGTAAACTTTTCTGTTGCCGTCGCTGATGCCCTGATTCAGGCTATAATATATAGTCGCATCCGGAGTAGAAGTAGTCAGCTTTGCATAACCCTCTATTATGTCGATTTCAGGCATAGCCGCCTGATCCATGACTTTTGCAGGCTCAGCTTCTCCCGGAATCATTCCATCCTTGAAAGCGACAGCCCTGACTGTGCAGGCTGCGGTCTCAAACGGATCTGTGTACTTAGCAGACTCTTTAGTAGGCATAAGATTATCGACAGTGTAATAAACTTCACCTTCTGAATAGTCAATCGTCACTTTGTAAGCATCCACATTTATTATGGGTTTAGCTACCGGACGCATAATAGCCACTTCTGAATCATTGTAACCTTTCTTTGTAGCATATGCCTCTACCCTCGTGTTATATTCAGGTTTGAAACGCAGATGATTCGGCGCAATTGTTTCAAGTTTCTGTTCAGGTTCAACTTTGACGATAAGATTAACATCAGCCACGTCGTGGGTAATGTGAAGATAGCCGTCATCTTCATACCTTATCACGGGACTCGCCAGGTCATAGTCATTTGTGTTGACAGTTATTCTATCAGATGCAGAATAACCTTCTGCCTCTACCCAAGCAGTGACCATACTAATTTCAGAAACATCAATACCGTCTGGAAGTTCCTCTGCCTTGTATACCAAAGCAACATCGGGATTATAGCTACCTATATTATATTTTATCACTCCTTCTGGCATATCAGATGATAGCTTCAGCCGATTATTATCAAACTCCTTATTCGGTTTCAATGCCTTTACCCAGTCGGTAAAGAAAGAAACAACAGAAGAACGTGCCTTACCATTCGTTTCAGCAAACACCTGTACAGTTTGATTTCCTGCGAACGGACCACCGGGAAGTTCGATCCATCCATCCTCGCAGGAAGTCCATTGTTCGACTATAATTTCCTCTTCCTCATCAAAATTTTGCTTTCCAGGCAAAACACGATATTTAGCGCTACCCTCAGGAACGGACAGCCTTATGAAGTTTCTGATTGCTTTATAGTCTGCTTCACCCTCACCCTCGGTCTTTGTCTCTGAGAGTTTAGGTGAAGGAGTGACATAATCATTCAGATTTACAGTCATAGACAGAACTTCGGAATCCGCGAGAAGATCTTTCACGCTGTATGCTTTCAATGAAGCCCCATCTTCGATTACAAAGGGCTTGCCATCGAAAGTCTTTCTCTGCCCCTCATCGTACAGATCGCCGTTGCCGAATACATAGTAAGTCGTTACACCCTCAATACTGTTTGTGAATATGAACTCGTTCTTATCTTTACCTCCATAGAATTCGAGCTTAGGCTTGGGAATACGCATACTCTGGTCGGCGATAGTCTCAGACGCCACTTCTGAATCGCCAAGATCCCCATATACGGCGATAGCCATCACTTTGGTAAACTTGTCGAGCTTAATTGGATTCTTAAATACTGGGCTATCATGGGTAGGTTGATTTCCATCAAGAGTATAATGGATCTCGGCTCTTTGATCAGCGCATGAAATGCTGACCTCCCAGGTTTCTGGATCAAACGAGATTACAGGCTTCGGAAGCTTATTATCCTCATACATTATCCTTAGGAAAACATCATCGTCCGGATTAGATGCATCCTTTTTTGTGTCGTAGATGATGCCTACGAGCTCCCCGTTGCTCAGGGTGGAGTCAGAATACTTGGTCATTTCTCCACTTTTTAGTATAAACGTCTTAATCAAAGAGAGATTTGAATCTTCCGAAGTATCGACACGATATAACCCCAAACAGCAATCCTGCGAAGCTTTCAGATACAGTTCCGAGGTATTGGTGCATGAGAATCTGTACGCCTTAAAACCATTGTTGTCAGGCTTCGCAAAGGTATAGTCATAAGGAACAGACACTGACTCCGCAGGTAATTTGGCAGTGACAGAATGGTCAAATTGAGTAAATAAAGGTATACCCCATTCATTACTTTCGGAAAGCATCTGGAATGCGCAGACGAACTTTCCCGAGGCATTCATATTGACAGTTTTTTCATCTGTCCTATATCTGAATTCGCGAGAATTAACACTGTTTAAAGCTGGATTTTGTGGCATATCAGCTGTTAAAATAAAGTCGGAATTGCTTGAAACAGGACCGCTTGCTACGATGTCTTTGTTAACCCATACACGGTAAGCAACCGCTTTATTTGTAGACTCATCAGGAGCAAACGGAACAGTGAAATAGCTCTTCATAACACTGCCCCATTGGAGATCTTTATTTGCCATGCGGAAATTAAGCGCGTGACCTCCTTCGGAAAGCCCACTGACATCAACCTCCAAAGGATTTGACTTTGCTTCAAACAATCGCGTATTATTAACTCTTGAAGCTACATCATTATCAAACCAATATTGATATAACGTTGGATCAGGCGAAGAGGCGAAAGCTCCTAAAGATACCAGTAAAGCTCCTGTTTTTAGGAATGTTTTCATACTAATGTTATTAAAAAAGTTGCTATAACTACTTCTACCTTAATCACCCAAAAGCTTCACGTTAATCGTCAACTTTTTATTTAGTGCATCGTAGTCCAGATAACTTTCAGATGCATCCGCAGTAGGGAATTGTGGGAAAAGAGTAAAAGGAGTCTCTCCTCCAAGCGTACCATATACGGTTCCGTCTTCACAAATTCCAAGAGAGGATGGATCTTTATCCAAATCAGATGCCCAGTATTTCGGTCGACTTATACACTCTTTCAATGAAGATTTACCATAACAATCTGTATTATAAACACAGTGTTCATAAGATGTTGCACTTCCAGACTGTATTTCTTGGATTATAGAATTTCGAATTATCCCAGTACCGCATGAAAATTCAATCAAACAATGGTCAAAAGAGGCAATACCGTAAGAACTATCACTACGACCCGTAAATTCTTGATAAATTTTAGTATTGTTTACAGTTACATGTTTTGTCGAATAACTATCTAGAGCCAATACACTCAAACTGCATCTATCAATAATTAAATTATCTACTATACCACCCTTATCTTTTTCTTCAATTTCAGAATAATAATTACATCTGAAATTCACCAACTTTAGTTCTTTGAGATCAGAATAAGGTCTTATTCGAAATACGTCTAACCGTAACCCTTCAAAACTAAAAACCTTCTTAGAATGATCTAATGAAGGATCTACATCAAGATAAAGATCCATTACACCCGTAAAGGAAGTACCTTCCGAGTGAGCTCCAGATCCTATAAAAGTTAAAGGTTTGATTAGTTTTTTTGAATCACTATCTTTTTCTGGAAGTACACTTAAATCGTATTCACCAGGACCGAAATATATAGTGTCGTTGACTTCTGCATCTTCTATTGCTTTGTCAAGTTGATAAGCCCCATAGAATTTCAGTTCTTGGCCTTTGTTGTAGGAAAGAACTATTCCGGAACTTTGTGCCATTGCGGTCATTACCATGGCGATAACCGACAGGAGTGTCAGAAAACGTTTCATATTCTTTTTGTTTGATTTGTTTATTCTAATTTATATTTTTATGCACCTACATTGGGCTTTTCATTATCTTCAAAGTCGGGAGTCATTCCTTGAGTCTTGAAGTGGCCGGAATACGAAGTTGTGTTATTGACAACTACACCCATCTCTCTCGGAAGATCCTTTCCTTTTACCTCTATTGAGTATTGGTATTCTTGATTTGACTGCAGGCCGGTGACTTTGAAAACATAATTCCATTTATCCGAGTCAATTTTTTCAGCAATTCCATTGACGAAATTTCCATTGACTGTCATGGTCACGCTCGCTATACGGTCAGGACCAAGTGGCTCGACATCTGAGATAACGGTAAATGATAGAGTCGCGGAATTCAAATCAGCTGAGACGGCAATACCTCCATTATCTGCATTTACTATCGAAACTCCTTGATAAGTCATATTTTCAGGTTTCAGTCCGGTTGAAATATCTCGGGAAACACCAGTTGCCACACCAACTTCATTCTCTACAAACGGCTCAATACGGAAGCTGGAGTTTTCGGGAAGGTCCTTGATTTGGAGCTTATAGTTGCCCGCATTAGCAAAATTGCTGACGTCAGGTCGAATAGTGTTGAATAGGGATTCACTTCTTCCATCGATCTTGAAAATCCTCAGACCGCAATCCCTCACCTGAGATCTTGAAATATATTCCAAAGTTACATCTGCGTCAATAACACCAAGATTATCAACTATACAGGTTACCCCCTGGGGACGTGTCCCCGTCTCTTGCGTCAAAGTAAAAGGCTGCGGAAGATTAGACAGTGTCATATCTGTAGAAGGCTTCAATTGTAGACGAATAATTCGCTCTTTTTCTGTATAATTTGGCAACCAAGTGAAGCGATATTCTATTGGGGTATTACCATCATTGCCTTCGCCAGACATGCCTGGTGTGACTGAAAGCCATGAAACGTCTCCTACATTGCCGTCCGCATCATGAGGCAACACCGCTATTTCCCAGTTTAAGGAACTATATGCCGTCATTGTCACCGAACCCCCTTCCTCGGGTATGGGCTCTAATGACGGTGTTCTTTCTATCGAAAATGTCGCATTATTCTGGTTAAGCGACACTTTCACAGGCTCCATCTCAAAATTTAAGGGCGAGACCAGCAGTTCTGCACTGAAACTGTTCTGGGTGGAGTTTGGCTTACAAGTAACCGTAAGAGTGCCATTCCCTTTTCCTGAGGTAGAAGACACAGAAAACTGTCCGGAATTGTTATTTGTCATTGACACTTCCCATTTAGCTATGGAAGAAATCTGAATATCAAAACTTTCTCCATCCGGCTTAAACGAAATTTGGCTCCGGCTCAGACTTAGAATCTCGTTTTCCTTCGGCTTGTCGCCGACAGAAAACGCATCTTCAGCAGTATCGCAGCTAACGAAAGCCAGCAGAGCAGAGATAAAGATAGTGATTTTTGTTAGTTTAATCATATTATGGAAAAATTAATCGTTCACAAACTTAAGCTGAAAGAGAGTCCCGCACTGACATAGAAACCTCCTTTAGAGAATCCACCGTGGGAGGATATGTCAGAATACAGCTTGTTGACCATAACCGGAACAGCATATTCCGGCTCAATGAATATACCAAAATAAGGGATTGGCTTGAAAATCAAACGTGCTCCTACCGTAATATTATGACACATAGCGCCGTTTCCGTGTATTCCTCCGCGCAGTCGTTGACCCAAATATCCTAATCTCGGAGTCAAGCCGAGACGACTCAGGAAGCTGAACTGATAACCAACTTTCGCAGTGAGTTCATCCATAGTGTATGTGCAGCTGCCATCGTATGCGCCGGATCCGTCATTCTCATACCAATATACTTCACCGCTGCGTCCAAGTCCAAGAGTATATCCTAATTCAAGATTAAAATTGCTATAGAATCCGCCGATTTTTGCTGAGACGCCATATGCAGGACCATAAGTGAATGCAATATCTCCATAAAGAGAGTTTGGATTGATATACTGAATCCTCTGCATCACGACCGTGTCAACAATCTCGGAATTGGGTAGGACCTTAAAAGTTTTTCTTACTGATTCATATCCCTTTCTATAAAAATCATAGGTATGCTGTCCTGCCGTAACAAGCTTGCTGAGACGGTTTTCTGCCACAATGGTGTCGCCTTCATATATCCTCGCGCCTGTGCTCGGATTGACCTCAACAGAAAGATAGCCACGATAAGGTACAAGAGCGGGACATTCCACATAAGTCGGTTGTCCGGCAGTAGCAATGAAGCTTATGATCTGAGGCTCACAGTTTTCTTTCTTAATCTCCACAGAGTATGTGCCTCCAAGCAGACGGCGTGACCACTCTCCCACTCCGACTTTCGATCCTTCGTAATATATGTCAGCATTTCCCGGAACCGTTACAGTCACGTCCGAGTATTTCTTGCTTTCATCCTCCATGGGAAGTTCGAAACGGGTTGGACCGTGCTGTGAGACATTGATTACACCCTGATAAAGCATCATTCCCTGCTGGGCACGCACCTCATGCTCACCGTATCCAAGGTAAATCTCGTGAGGACTGACCCCAACTGAATCTCCATCTACATAAATCGGGGCAGAGCGAAGACTTGCCACAAGATTTACGACCTTTCCTTCCGTAGTGAGATGCATCGAATAAGTCTTGCCGGACTGTATTTCCTCCGGAAACACATACCTTAGCGGTGAATAATTTCGATTGGTAATCTGTATGGATTGCGATCGTGCCGGAACATAAAGCCATATCTGTCCGGGCTGATTTTCACGATGTACTATACCCATGACTCCATTGTCAAAATAGGTCTGGTTTTCGTTAAGTGTAGTGTAGATCTTGATAAGAGCAGCCGTCTTACCATTCTGATCTTTTTTCATTGTAGCGCTATTGATCGCTGTCTGGTCAGTAGGAAGCAACTTGAAGTCGCGAATCACAAGATCTGCGCCCTGAGCAATAGTGGCACTAAACACTATCAATGCCAATGCAACAAGATGATAAGCAAGTCTACGAAAAGGCAAGCAAAAAGTCGTCATAATGTCTGTTTGACTGCAAGGCCCTTTATTGCAGCAGTTTATAAAACGAGAAAAGCGTGAGAGCCATACCCATTGCCCGTTCCTCCATACAAGGCCTTCGCATTGCCCATCACCGCGGAACGGACAACGCAGAAGCCTCACGCACTTGTATAATATAACTGCATATTTTGTCGGCATTCACATGCTGACGGCATAATATTATACAATCCACAAGGCATCTACCGTTGCCCAATCCTTGACGGTGATTAGAAGTTGCGAAGTTCTGTATGGTCAAGAAAAGAGCGTCAAGTAAACGCTAAAAATAAAAAACTCCGATGCACAAAGCGTGCATCTCATCACAATCCCACCCTCTTATACCTCATGCAAGGCTTCCGCGAATAAGATTGGATTTGCAAAAATAGAAAAAAATTTTCAATATGGCAAATGATTTTTGAAATATTAACTCAGTTTATTTCCGTGCAAGCACGGAATACTATCTCATACCCTTTCATTTGGGAGATTATTTCCGTGCAAGCACGGAATACTATCTCATACCCTTTCATTTGGAAGATTATTTCCGTGCAAGCACGGAATGCTATCTCATACCCTTTCATTTGGGGGATTATCCGGGCAAGCACGGAATGCTATCTCATACCCTTTCATTTGGGGGATTATCCGGGCAAGCACGGAATGCTATCTCATACCCTTTCATTTGGGAGATGCTTTCCATGTGGACAAAGGATAGAGAGCACTTTCAAGAACAATAAGAGTTTGTGGGAGGCTGGGAAGCCTCCCTTCCATATTTCGTCTGTGCAAAATTAATGTCTGGGAGTGCCGGATAATGGCATATGCTTACAAATACTCACCGTTAGACAGCACAAGGCGGTTAGGAAACCACCCACCCATATATTTAGGAGAGGTTGACGATGGTGAT
The DNA here is from genome assembly GCA_029060285.1 of Muribaculaceae bacterium. Classification (GTDB taxonomy): domain Bacteria; phylum Bacteroidota; class Bacteroidia; order Bacteroidales; family Muribaculaceae; genus Lepagella. Next base: position 12,260 of record JAIDUH010000112.1, read on the forward strand.
GCCGGCGCCGCCGAAGCGGACGTCTTCGTCGTGGTAGGAGGTGACGTTGGGGTTGATGCGGAGCTGTTCGCGGATAAGGGTCTTCAAGATGCCGTGGCCAGTGCCGTGGAGGATGCGGACCTTGCTTGCGGAGAATTGGACTGCATCATCAAGGAAATATGTGACTGCCTGAATGGCTTCATCTGCCCGCATGCCACGCACGTCTATCTCATTTTTAAAGTTCAGTTGACGGCGACGGCTGTCTTCCGATGTCTGGCTTGACACGGTGAGGGTCTGGGAGACAGCAGACTGTTTTGGTTTCTGAGCAGCAGAAAGACGAGATAGATCGACAGTGGTGCGTAGAGGCCCGAATGCGACTTCTGCTTTCTTACCTTGAATAGAGATAATCTGTCCGGCTGAACCGGAGCCATCCATCTTGACCCAGTCGCCTGCCGACAAAACCGCTTTTTCAACCGACTGCTTATTTTTCGCTGAAGATTGCTCTTTGGATTTCCGACTCTTATGCTTCAAAGGTTTCAGTGCTTCCGGAACAGATTTATCTTCTGCCGGTTCTTTCAGGCTTTCCTTGTAATCCTCAAGTTCACGGCGAATTTGTTTTGTACGCTCTTTTTCAGCTTCCGCATTCTTAATGTCGCGGATAGCTTTTTCAAGACGCGCATTTGCAGACTTCAGAATTTCTTGGGCTTCTTCTCGCGCATCTTTTAAAATCTCAGCTCTTTTTTGCTTAAGATCAGAAGCTGTGTCTTCGTATTTTTCAAGAAGTTTATCGAGATGCTGCTCTTTTTCTTTAATACTTTGGCGCTTATTGCTCCAATATTTACGGTCGCGCGCTATATCGAGAAGATATTTGTCGGAATTGACATAATCAGAGCCCACAAGATCTTTTGCCATATCAATGACTTCAATAGGAAGACCAATATTCCGAGCAATCTCTATAGCGAAAGAGCTTCCCGGATTGCCAACGGACAGTTGGAATGTAGGACGAAGATGTTGACGATCGTAGAGCATGGCACCGTTGATAAAACCAGATGTCTCGTCAGCAAAAGTTTTCAAATTTTGGTAGTGAGTGGTAACTATTCCGAAGCATCCGGATTCACCGAGACGGAACAAGATAGCCTGAGCGAGAGCACCGCCAATCTGGGGTTCGGTGCCTGAGCCCATTTCATCGGCAAGAACCAGAGTCGCAGGACTGGAATTACGAAGGAACTCCTTCATATTGCGAAGATGTGATGAGTATGTAGACAAGTCATTTTCCATCGACTGCTCATCTCCTATATCCACCAAAATATTGTCGAAAATACCCATGTGGGAGTTGTCGTAGAGAGTAGGAAGGAGCCCACATTGCATCATATATTGCACTATTCCGACAGTTTTGAGAGCAACGGACTTTCCACCGGCGTTTGGACCGGAAATGATAAGGAAACGATGATTTGCATCAAGGTGTAGATTCATAGGCACAACACTCCTACCCTGCTGACGGAGAGTAAGGAACAAGATAGGATGAAAAGCACTATACCAATCTATTTCGGGATTTTTTTCTATATTAGGGAGAGCAGCATTGACAATGTTGGCAAATTGAGCCTTTGCCTTGATGAAGTCGAGATAACCGATAGAGAGACATCCTTCTTCAATCAAATCGATATCAGGGCGGATTATGTCAGCAATAGAAATAAGGATACGAACAATCTCGCGACGCTCCTGCATCTGAAGTTCTCGGAGACGATTTCCAGCTTCAACCACTTCAGCGGGCTCTATGAATACAGTTTTTCCGGAAGCTGACTCATCATGGATTATACCATTGATACTCCTTTTCATAGCAGCCGAGACCGGTAGCACCATACGCCCGTCGCGCATAGAGGGAGACGTATCTTTGTCGACGATTCCTTCTGCAGCTGCACGATCGAGAACACGACGCATAGCCCTGGCAATAGAACCGTTAGCAGAAGAAATGCTACGTCGGATTTCAGAGAGTTCCGGAGAAGCGTTATCTTTTATCTCACCAAACTTATTGACGCATCTTTCGATTTCGCGCTCAATGTTCGGAAAAGATACAAGACCTTCAAATTCTTTCTTGAGTTCGGGATAGAGTGGAGCAGAACCATCTTCCTTTGAACGTGAGAAAAAGTTTCTTACTTCAGAAATAGAAGCCAACATTTTGCCAAGATCGCGAAGACGGTCAGCGGACATGAATGATCCTGAAGCCTTGATTTCGTTGAGATAAGGAACCACATCATAAACGTTTGAACCGGGAATGTTGGAACCGGATTTGATGAGGGAAAGCATTTCGTCGGTCTGGCGAAGGAGTTTACGTACAGTGTTGAAGTCAGAAGAAAAGGACATTGCTTCGACTGCGTCTTTACCCATTCGGGAAGAACATAGAGCAGAGACTTCAGCTCTTATCAAATCGAAGCCTAATTTGGATTCTATTTCTTTAGAATTGGACATTTTCTTAATTTTGAATTATAAGTTTTCTTAACAAAATTATGACTATATAATCACGGCTTTTTCATTTATGATATCTTTCCGATGGTCACACACGATGAGACCGCAGGGGGAGGAGGAATGTGCTCACTGCGTTCGCACCACAATCATGTGCTTTTGGAAGAGAGACGCTAAATGAAAGAGCCATGCTATATAATAAATTGTCAATAGGTTTAAGTGACGCGCGGGGACGCACGCGGAGCGTGCTCTATAAATATCAAAGGGTGGTATCAAGCCGCCATGCGGGATGAAACCACCCTAATATCCACAAATTGCCTATCACAAATACAGGAAAGAGGAAAATTGGAAAACAGAAAATCAGCTTAAAGTCAGCTTAGGCTTTTTTAGCGTTTTCCTCTTCGAGGATCTTGACGGCCATATCGTATATAGTAGTGTCGTCAAGCACCACGATTCCCCCGTCGGGACCCGGCTCGATGTGCATACCGATATTCCTACCGAACTCATAGTTAACACCGCCGAAATAATTACGAACGGTCTGTACAGTTAAGTTAAGCTGGTCGGCAATGCGACGAGTAGCTCCATCTGGCAGACTGTCTTTAAGTCTGCGAAGCTCGTTGAATGTGATGGTTTTGCTCATACTATTAGTATTTAGGTTGGTTATTCCTTTAATTGAGTTTCAAATTTACACATTTTTTTTGAGAAAACATAATATTTTATGCTTAAAAAAATGTGTTATATAACATATAAATCTAAAAGAAAAGAATAATATGTTAGAGGATAAAGGATTATACAGTTGATATTTTTTATGGATGCAAACTTAGCGAGTCACTATCTACAAGCAAAAACTTGAAGCAACGAGAAATGAATTGACAAGATCGAAAGAGATGGCTTGTATTAGATAATGGCGAGATCAGATGCCCGAAGCCAACCTTCAATGTCTGAATTCAGACGAACTTTATACCAAGTAGGACGACCTTCAACATCGGTTTCTTCAGCAATAATTTCAAATCGAGTACCTTGGCAAAGTTGGTTGGATGCCGGTTTAGCGTCGGAGGAGGGTTCTATGAGCAGTTCCGTCTTATAAGCCATAAGCACAGCTTTGTCATGAGAATCATAATAAGAAGCACTCATGAATGCAAATATCACAAACAAAATGCAACCAAAGAACAGCAAGATACCTCCGAAAAAGCCGATTTTACGAAGTTTTACGTCGTTGCAAAAGAGATATATAGCTATGCCTCCCAATACAAGAATAAATGAGACGACCGCCAGGCACGCCCAGACGTTTGGAGCCACATCAGCACAAATGTGGCGATCAACCGACTGGAAGAATGTCTCATGGTCAGGCGCTACGCTTATCTTCTTTCCTCGCAGTTCTGCACGATTGGAGTCTTCCACTTTCGATGCAAAGTAGTTAAGATTATTTCTTATCTCCTTATTGGAAGGATCAAGACGGTTAGCCCTGGAATAGAAAAGGATGGCGTTTCCCAAGTCTCCGGCTTGAGCATAGCAGTTGGCGATATTATAATATAGTTCCGGAGAAATGCCATCTACTTTAGCCAAAGACAGGAACGCCTCGGCTGCCTGACGATAATCACCGGACTCATATAGTCGAGTAGCCACGTCGGAAGAAGGGGCAGCATAGGCTGAGAGAGAAAAAAGAATGGAGAGAAGAATTGAAAATATCGATCTCATTGTCTTATTTATGAGTTAAAAATTTGACCCGAAACTACGAATTTACACCTTTCACTTTGTAGGGGTGAGTTTTGAGTCCTCGAGAGCGTTGATTACATCGGTGCCACGTTCGTAGACATGCTTCAGTTCGTCTTCACCAGAACCGGGAGCATATTTGGCAAATTCGCAGTCATCGAGAACCTTAAGCAAATCATTAATGCTTTCTTCCGAAGCACCGGCTTCAGACAGGCGTTGAGCCACATTCTCACGGTTAAGCTCAGAAGTCGGAATATTGAGTTTGGCACTAACATACCCCCACAGAGCAACGAGCATTTCATCGTAGAAACGTTCGCGGTCGCCGGATTTCATGCACGCTGCAGCTTTCTTGAGTCGCTTTGCAGCGACCTTGCCAGCCTTACGCATTCTGGTGCCGACAATATCGGCAGCACTTTTAAGATGACGGCGATATACAAAAATTATTACGAATAGCGCAATCGCAGGGATGATAAAACAAAGCCAATATCCAAAAGTATAGACATATGCCACTTGATCCTTAACATTAAGTTTACCGACAGGCATCAGAGAATCCACGAACTTCAGACGGTTTTTTGTTTGGGATTTTTCAGAAAGAGCACCCTTGTCAACCTCCACCAAATAACCTTTAGCAACCGACTTCTCATACTTCCCGGTCGATGGATCGAAATATACCAACGCCACTTCGGGGATCTGATATTGCCCAAGTTCGAGAGGTGTAAAAGAATAGTCAAATTTTACATTTCCAGACACCGTGACACCTTTAGCTGCTGCATTAACTTCAGTAGTAGGAGAGAAAACTTCAAGTTGCTTAGGATAGAGATTGTTGAGATCCGGAAGCTTGACATATTTCAAATTGCCGCTACCTTTCACTTCATAAATAATAGAAGCCGGTTGATTAGTCTTTAATGAAGCAGACGGAAGGGAAGAAGAAATGGAGAACTGTCCTACACCTCCTGAGAAATCAGCAGGTTGAGGAGAAGGGAGCGCCTTAACGTCAATCACCAAATCATTTGGAGTCACGTTCAACTGAATTGGGCGACGCACGGTGAGCATACGGAAATAAGGATCGTCATAATACTCCTGTTCATCCGTGCTGACCGTATAGGTATTTCCTTTGATTGTCAACTTCCCTGTCATCTGCGGGAATATAATATACCTCGCAATAATTGCCGTAGCATATTCCTGCCCATTGTAAGTCTCATAGTGAAGAGACTTTGAAGTCTCATCCGACTCTTCTACAACAAAACCATCAAATTTGGGAGCTTCTGTAGCTCCGATAAACTTGATAGGCGCATAGGAAGAATAAAGCTTCACGGTATATACTAAAGCTTCTTGTTCATATGCCGTAGATTTAGAAACGGAAGCCTTTAAGAAGAGCTTCTCATTGCCTTTCCCAATAAACTTAGGACCTTCATTTTCGTCATCAGGCATCTGAGATGCGGCAGCCTGCTGTTGTTGCTGCTGCTGACGTTGACGCTGCTGAAGCTTGGACAGAGATCCGGTTCCAGACTTCACAATCTTATAAGAAGCCTTATTACTGCTCACTCCATCCAAAGAAAAAGGACCTATAGAATAAGACCCCTCTTTAGAAGCAGAGCAAGTAGCCACATAGGTACGCGAGCTGGAACGGGTCACCTTTCCATTAATACTTGACATCGAAGACGACTGACTGCTCAGAGTGAAATATTTCACCACAGCACCAGGAACATCCGGTGCAGAGGGTTCGCCATCCAGATTGTCAAGTTTCATATAGACATAAAACTGCTCCCCTACTTCAATGTCATCACCGCCGGTCTGAGTAGAAACCGACAATTGAAATTTACCTGAAGCACCTGCAGCCAAAGAGACTGCAAGCAAGCAAAGGCTAACAATATATCTTCTAAATTGGGTCATAAAGCATTTGGTTAAAGAGATGTAAGCGGAGAGAGATGAGAGCAGAGATAGAGAGAGGAGTTTTTACCAGCGCTTGGTGTTTTTTCCACGTCCGGCAGCTTCCTGTCCATTCTTATTGACACGTGCGCGTGTTTGATTTTCCTTATTCTCCATAGCTTTCAGAATCTGCTCAGCAGATTGAGGATTAATCTCAGGTTGCTGTTGCTGCTGTTGTTGCTGATCCTGATTCTGCTGTTGATTCTGATCCCTGTCTTTGTTTTGATCTTGATTCTGATCTTTGTCTTGGTCTTGATTCTGGTCCTGATCCTGATCCTTGTCCTTGTCCTGATCTTGATTTTTATCTTGATCCTGATTTTGAAGTTTCTTTTGAGCTATCCGGAGATTTCGCCGGGTCTTCTCATCTTCAGGACGGATTCGCAAGGATTGCTTATACATCTGAACAGCCTGAGCGTAGTCTTCAGAATTAAAAGCTATATTGCCAAGATTGAAGATCGCGTCGGCAGCCAGACCGGGCTTCTCCTTCATAACCTGTGCCACTGCCTGCATAGCCTCTGCACCTGCCTTAACAAGCTGCTGCCTCAAAGAGTCTGACTGAGCGGCTGTCGATCTCCTGATATAAGTGAGACCAAGATTATACAGAGCTTCCTTCGATTCAGGCTCAAGCTTCAGAGCCTGCTGATACTTCTCCCCTGCTTCAAGATAATGACCTCCACGGAAGAGTTCGTTACCTTGAGAGACGAGCCGACGCTCCTTACGATTTGTTGTAGCCGAAGCATCAAAAGCACAAGCTGCTGAAATAGCCAAAATCACAACAACAGCCGTTTCTTTCTTAAAAAACGTGATCTTATCGAGCCAACGAATCTTCCTGTCAAGAATAAAGACATCTATCAAAAGAAGAACGAGAGCAATCCAGCCGAAGATTGTAAAGAGTTCGTCGTGAACAGCATATGCGTTAGTCTCAAGAGCCGATTTTTTTACCGTATCCATCTGCTTCTCAAGTTCGTTGAGAGCATCCGGATTAGATGCATTGACATAAATGCCATCGCCGGCACCTGCAATCTTAGCAGCAAGGTTCTCATCAAGAGCAGTCTCGACGGGCATACCTGTTTCAGGATTTATCATCGGTCCGGAAGGAGTAGGAATGCGAACAGGGGTCGGAGAACCTACACCAACCACATTAAGCTGAATATGATTTTTCTTGGCCTGACGTGCGGCATCGATAGCACCAGCCTCATCGTCGAGTTCTTCTGCATCCGTGATGAGCACTATCGACTTTCCGATATTATCATCCGGACTGAAAGACTTCACTGCCCTGTCGATGGCCGCACCAATATTTGTGCCCTGATTATCATATTGAGTAGGATCTATCGAATTAAGAAATAGTTTTGCAGAAACATAATCACTCGTCACAGGGATAAGCGTATAAGCATCTTCAGCGTAAACTATAAGGCCAACCCGGTCATTATCAAGGCGATTAATAAGCTTTTCAAGCACGAGTTTTGCTGCACGCATTCTTGAAGTTCCTGAATTATCAGAGGTAGAAGACGCGAGCATCGAGTTAGACACATCGACCGCAATCACCACTTCTATACCCTCCTTTTCAGACTTTGAGGAATGTACGCCGCCCCATGGCCTACAAAGAGCAATTGCAAGGAAAGCCAAAGCAGACACCTCAATAGCAAGCTTCAATGGAGGCTTATACTTTGAGACCTCGGGCATAAGATCTTTCAGAGAATCTATCTGTCCGAACTTAGCGAGTTTCTTTTTCCTTGCATATCGGGCAAGGAAATATAGCAATACCACAACAGGCACTGCCAACAACAGAACAAGTAAAGCGGGATATGCGAACGTAAACATTACGGTATTCTTCTAATAATTGTGTAACGGAGCAAAAGAGAAAGAGCGAGAGCAGAAAAAGCGAGCCATAACCACGGCATAAATTCTTCTTGCGTAAGAGTAATTGAATTCACATCAATACTCGACTTTTCAAGAGAATCGATTTCCTCAAAGACCTGCTTCAGCATACGTTCATCTTTTGCACGGAAATATTTTCCACCAGTCATCTTAGCCATATTCTTGAGCAATGGTTCGTCAATCTTTGTCTCAAGAGTGGTAGACGAGAAACCATAAGGATCGGCAATCTGCATCTTACCGTTAGTGCCGACACCTATAGTATATATCTTGATTCCTTTTTGTTTTGCAATCTGGGCAGCAGTGACAGGGGGCACGTCACCAGCGTTGTTACTACCGTCGGTAAGCAAAATTATGCTTTTAGATTTTGCTTTTCCTTGAGAAATACGATTGATAGCACTTGTCAGTCCGTCTCCAATAGCTGTGCCATCATTAAGGTCGCCCATATCAACATTTGCAATAGCGTTGATTAGCGCGGCTCGGTCATTGGTCAGCGGCATAAGAGACAGAGACTCGCCGGCAAATACCACAAGACCCATATTATCGTTGGTGCGGGCATTGACAAAAGAAGTGGCTACATCCTTAGCTGCAATGAAACGATTCGGCTTGAAATCAGTGGCCGACATAGAACCTGAAATGTCCATGGCAAGAATGATATCAGTGCCAAGCACCCGTGAGTTCTTAAGGCTATCATAAGTCTGCGGACGAGCAAGCGCCACGATTATGGCAGCTATACAGATCAAGCGGAGAACAAAGCACAGATGAATGATCCAGACTTTCCAAGAATTTCCGAATTTCATGAAGGGCATCAATGTGGAAATGCCCAAAGAGGGATTAGCGTTACGATGCTTGATCACGTACCAGACGATAAGCGGCACGAGGACAAGCAGCAACCATAGCATTCCGGGATGAAGGAATTTCATTTGGCACCTCCTTTCACATCAGCATTTTCCGTCAGAGTCTTTTCCGCAGGATCAGGCTCACTCGGGATAGTCTCCTTGACAAAATTCACAGCATTCTCAAATGCCTCGACATTATCAGCGGGAAGAGGACGAACCTTCGCAAACTTCACGAAGTCGGCAATATCAAGTATCTTTCTGACATATGCCCGCTTATCTTTCACGTCAGACTGATCAGCAAGAGTCTGCATGATCTGTCGTGATGTCATCTCCATAGCGTTGATTCCAAAACGTTTAAATAGATAATCGCGAAGGATGTCGGTGAGATCGGTGAAATATTCCTTCTCCATGCCGTTCTCCCAAAGATTTTTGGCCTTGAGGCTTTCAAGACGCTCAAGCGCGACGGTCCAAGGCTTTGGCTGAGGTTTTTCCGGAAGAGTGATGAATTTGCCGGTCTTACGATATTTCCTGCCAAAATATGCAGCAGCGGCAATAGCGACAATCAAGAGCAACCACAACCACCAAAGATCGTAGAGCCAATCAGGCATCCAGTCCCAGAAAGAACGGTCGGATGGGTCTGAAATGTCTTTATAATCTGAAATAGCCTCGTTTTCACCTACTTTCACAGGCACTACCGTAAGATCCACCTCATTAGAAGCGGCGGAGTCAGTAGCAGAAATATAAACGAAAGGAGGAAGGCGATAAAAACCGGAATCAAAAACCTGGACAGGGACCACAAGGCGTTCGGTAATCCGCGATCCTTCCCGCTTCACGGTGTCCATACGCGGCACACCAAGCTCAATAGTGTCACCAAAAAGAGTGACATACCCATTAGGGCCAATCTTATTGAAAAGCGGGAACACACCCTGACGGTCGGCATCACGCTCCACGAATAGCCTGAGGGTATCGATGCGCCCCATCAAGATAGACGTAGAGTCAAGAGCAGCAGTCACCTTCACATCAGCAAAAGACGAGAAGTTGCACACCACTGCCACTAAAAAGAGTGCCAAATATTTACAAATCGACTTAATCATAATGATCAAATTCTATTATCCACGACGTCGGAAAAGGGCAATGAGTGCCTTGACATAATCTTCATCAGTAGCCACCGAAACAGAATCCACACCACAACGAGCAGTAGTGGCAGAGAAATTCTGCTGACGTTCATACCAAGCCTTGTCATATGCCTTTCTGACACTCTTGGAAGATGTATCGAGCCAAAGATCACGACCCGTTTCCAAATCCTTAAGCCTAACAAGACCTACATCAGGCATTTTGGCATCTCTCTTATCGTAGACCTGGATGGCAGCCACATCATGCTTATGGTTAGCTATAGAGAGTGACTTGAAATAATCGTGATAGTCAATAAAGTCACTGAGCAAAAATGCTGAACAACGCTTTTTAAGAGCATTTGTCATAAATACAAGAGGTGCGTTGAGATCAGTGCCACGGTGTTCCGGCTTGAAATCAATAATCTCACGAATTATGAAAAGGATATGCTTTCTGCCCTTCTGAGGCGGGATGAACTTCTCAACCTTATCACTGAAGAAAATCACACCGACCTTATCATTGTTCTGAATGGAAGAAAACGCAAGAGTAGCAGCAATTTCAGCAATAAACTCACGTTTCACGGCACCAACAGCCCCAAAATCGCGGCTGCCGCTGACATCCACAAGGAGCATGACAGTGAGTTCACGCTCTTCCTCATACACCTTCACGTAAGGTTTGTTATGTCGAGCAGTGACATTCCAGTCAATATCACGCACGTCATCGCCCGGCTGATATTCCCTGACTTCAGAGAACATCATACCGCGACCTTTGAAAGCAGTGTGGTATTCTCCGGCAAAAATATTGTTGGAGAGACCGCGCGACTTTATTTCAATCTTACGTACTTTCTTTAGAAGTTCCTTTGAATCCATTATGCGTTTTGCGTTGTGCGTTTTGCGTTTTGCGTTATTCGTTGAGCGTTATGCTACAGATCAGGATCAGGGGACTTGGACCTTGTCGAGAATGCGTGAGATAATCTCATCGGAAGATATATTGTTTGCTTCCGCTTCATAAGTAAGGCCAATACGATGACGCATCACGTCATGGCATACAGCCCTTACATCCTCAGGAATCACATAACCCCTACCCTGCAGGAACGCGTAGGCACGAGATGCGAGAGCGAGAGAAATCGAAGCACGTGGAGAAGCGCCATATGCAATGATCCCGTCAAGATCCTTCAGACCTGCAGCTTCCGGATTACGGGTAGCAAAAACGATGTCTACAATATAATTTTCAATCTTTTCATCAATATAGATCTCGCGAACGAGCTTCTGAATTTCCAAAACGTCTTGGGTAGACACGACAGCCCTTACGTCATCAAGCGATCCGCGAATGTTTTGGCGGATAATCATTTTTTCTTCCTGCTTGTTGGGATATCCGATGATAACCTTAAGAAGGAAACGGTCGGTCTGAGCTTCCGGCAGAGGATATGTACCTTCCTGTTCGATCGGATTCTGAGTTGCCATCACAAGGAACGGGCGATCAAGAGGGAAAGTCTGCTCTCCGATAGTGACCTGACGCTCCTGCATGGCTTCAAGAAGGGCACTCTGAACTTTAGCCGGAGCTCGGTTGATCTCATCCGCAAGAACAAAATTAGCGAAGATAGGACCTTTCTTCACTTCAAACTGCTCCTTCTTCACGCTATATATAAGAGTACCGATTACATCGGCCGGAAGGAGGTCGGGGGTGAACTGGATGCGAGAGTACTTTGCGTCAACAATGCTTGCAAGAGTCTTAATCGCGAGTGTCTTGGCAAGACCAGGAACACCTTCGAGAAGGACATGGCCGTTGCAAAGGAGAGCTATCAAAAGAGAGTCTACCAAATGCTTCTGGCCTACAATACGCTGATCCATACCATTGCGGATCATGCTAAGGAAATTACTTTTGGCAGCGATTCGATCGTTGAGTTCGCGAATATTAACTGTCTGTTCCATAAGGGCTTCAGTTGTGTTTCTATATATATATATTTATTGGTTTGGCAGAGCTTCGGGATATGACTTCCGAAACCCTGATGAGAAATTATTTGCAAATTTAACATTTTACTTTTGTATGATATGCAAAAATACTGTTAAATAATACAAAATGAAGTTTTGATGAGTTAAGATTGCGCAAATAATTTTAATGATCGCAATCTTAAATAATTTATAAAGGACGCACGAAGCGTGCGTCCCTATGAGATATTCGGCAAATCAGAAATCTATTTATTCGTGGTAAAGGCGTTCCAGCCCTGGGCCTTGAGGGGAAATTCTTGGCCGTCGCGAGTGATCATAGCGCAACCGAGCTCCGGCGCAGTAATATATCCGATCATTTTAACGCCCTTGATGTTTTCAATACGGTCGTGGTCGGTCAGAGGAACAGTGAAAAGGAGTTCGTAGTCTTCGCCCCCGTTCATTGCAGCCGTAATGAGATTCATATTGAGCTCCTCTGCCATGAGAGCTGTTTGATAGTCGATAGGAACTTTATCTTCATATACTCGACATCCCGTATCAGATTTTTTACAGATATGGAGCAGTTCTGAAGAAAGACCGTCGCTCACGTCCATCATAGCAGTAGGCTGTATGCCCTCCTTGTGCAGAGCCTCTATTATATCCCTACGAGCTTCCGGCTTAAGTTGGCGCTCAAGAATATATTCTTTTCCTGAGAAATCAGGTTGGAAATCTTTTCCTGCATTGGCGCTTACGCGATTCTCGCGTTCAAGAAGCTGGAGCCCCATATAAGCAGCACCCAAGTCACCCGAGACGCAAATGAGATCGGTTGGCTTAGCACCATCCCGACGATATTCCTTTCCTTTTTCACATTCGCCGATACAAGTGATGCTAATGACAAGACCAGTCACAGAAGCTGACGTATCTCCCCCGACAAGATCCACACCATACAATTCACAAGCTGTGCGTATGCCATCATATAAGGTGTCAATATGTTGCACGGAGAAACGGCTCGATATACCGAGAGAAACTGTTATTTGCTTGGGTACACCACCCATGGCATATATATCACTGAAATTGACAATAGCTGATTTATATCCGAGATGCTTCAGAGGAACATACCTGAGATCGAAGTGAATTCCTTCGAGAAGCAGATCGGTAGTGACGAGCACATCCTTATCAGCATAATTCATGATAGCAGCATCATCTCCTACACCGAGAATTGAAGAGTCATTTTTTAACGGGAAATCTTTGGTTAGCCTTTCAATAAGACCAAATTCGCCCAATTCTGATATTTCTGACATACGATTTGCGTTGTGTGTTTTGCGTTTTGCGAAAGTAAAAATTACCTTATAGTTTGGCGAGCATTCTTGTAATAAGCCTTACCATTACAGGAGATGCTGTTTCGGCAGCTTGCTGAACTTCCTCATGAGTAGGGACATAGTCAATATCCTTACCACCAAGATCCGTGATGACAGATAATCCGAAAACATCCATACCCGCATGGTTGGCAACAATCACCTCGGGAACAGTCGACATACCTACTGCATCACCACCAATGATACGGAAGTATTCATATTCAGCGGGAGTCTCAAATGTAGGTCCCGGAGTTCCTACATATACACCGTGCATGAGACGCAGTCTTTCTTCATCGGCAATTTCATCAGCCAAACTGATGAGATTTTTCTTATATGCCTCCGTCATAGCCGGGAAACGAGTGCCAAGTTCTTCATAATTTTTGCCGCGAAGAGGATTTTCAGGAAAGAGGTTGATGTGGTCAGTGATGACCATAACGTCACCGACACGGAATTCCTTGTTCATTCCGCCAGCCGCATTGCTGACAAAAAGAGTCTTCACACCAAGATCCTTCATCACGCGCACAGGAAAAGTCACTTGCTTCATATCATAGCCTTCATAATAGTGAAACCGACCTTTCATAGCCATGATATATTTTCCACCAAGATAACCAAAAATAAGTTTTCCTGCATGACCTGCTACGGTAGAGACCGGGAAATTGGGGATCTCGTGATAATCGATTTCCGCCTTCACATCCATATTGTCGGCAAGGTTGCCAAGGCCAGAACCAAGAATGACAGCTACTTCAGGGAGTTCGGAAACTTTTGACTTGATAAAAGAGGAAGTCTCTTTGATTTTTTCTAATATAGTTTTTTCCATCGTAATTTTGGGTTTAAGGGCTTTAGGGG
>JAIDUH010000113.1 GCA_029060285.1 Muribaculaceae bacterium
TATTTTTTGTCTCAAATTAATTGCTTTAAGTGTTTTTGCATATTTTTTTGATTCTTTAAAATTATTATGCTCGATTGATTTTCGTAGCTTATCCCATATTTTATTATTTTTTAGAAAACTTTTATCATTGATCTTGTTTAGAGATAAGAAATATTCTTTAACATCATAGACGGAATCTATAAAGGAGAGGTCTTTATACAGATCACCTGTATGACATGCAGAATTATTTAGTATTCTATAAACGGCAGTTTCATGGTCTAAAAACTTAATTTTTGAGTAAGTTGCAATAAAAAGAGACAATGGGAAATCACCCATTTTCCATGTCTTTGTAATTTCACGGCTCTTTCTTACTACTAACTCTTTTCTTACTAATATCGTGGCAGTTGGAATACAATATGGATTCAGGATTAAATCAATTAAAGAAGTATAGGGCCCTCCAAATGTTTTTTTATTAAAACGATTACAATCTTGATAATAATATCTAGTTTTGGTATAACACATTCCAAAATCTGGATTTCTTTCTAAAAAATCAACTTGCTTTTGGAGTTTTAGAGGGTCGGTCCAATAATCGTCTCCCTCACAGAGGGCTATATATTTCGCTCCTGTAATTTCTCTGGCAAGATTCATTATTCTAACAATAGAACCATCTTTTTTTGAATATTGGTTCTCTTTCTCATATATCGGAAGAATAATGTCTGGATATTTCTCCACATATTTTCGAAGGATTTCCGCAGTACCATCAGTAGATGCATCATCATGTACTATTGCAACAAAAGGGAAGTTTGTCTTCTGCATAACAAAACCTTCCAGAGCATCGCGTATGTATTGTTCATGATTGTAGGTTGTACAACTTATAACTACAAGGGGGTTCTTTTCTCTTGCAATCTTGGAAATGAGTTCTATATATTTTGCTGCAGTTTCGTTTACTTTTGGTTTGGTATTGTCCATCCGAATCATTATTTCAAAAAATACGATGGTATCTGACTAAGATATTGGTAATTTTTATGTTGTATTTTTTTGCATCAATACAAATATGGAATATTTGCTTACTATTTAATTCAAAACCATTTAAATACTCGTTAATATATTTCTGTATTTTTTGATGGTTGTTATCATATCTTTTCAGGATTTCTTTTTATAAACTCAAAGTATTTATCCATAAGATCATATAAATCCTGTTTCAAACCTATCTGAAGATTGGATTGCATTAAGTCCCATATTCCATTTGCATTTGCTTCCACCATACACCATCCTTTTTCAGAATAAGCAATATCCCATGAAATCAATGTGGTACCTTTTTTATGAGTAGCCATCATCTTTGTTAATTCAATTGCTTCATTCCATTTAGGTAGTTCATATCCAATAATTTGCTGTTTTGTAGTAGGATGAGCGAAATAATGTACATTGTGATAGTTTTTGGCATCGGATTGAAGTATACCATTGGTTGTATTTATACTTGCAAATATTCCTCCTGACCCAGCATTATCAGTGATAGATTCCCCAACACCCATTCTAAGGGCTCCCCCTATAATAATAACCTCATTGTTTATTGTAAACGTAACTATTCTACAGGTGTTTACTGAACAAGGGTTAATCTTATTAAGTTCGGCTCCCTGAATAATTACTTCCTCCGCAACTCCAGGAGTCTCTGATATTACTTGATCGAACCAAATATTTGGATCTATGCTATTTGTCTTTACAAGCGTTACTCCATGTCCTGAATGGTCTTTTAATGGCTTAAAAATAAAATGTTTGTTTTTCTCCGTGAATTTCAGGAATTGAGACTTGTCATTCGGTTTTATTACAGGGACCACATCTCTTTTATAAAAAACTCCATATTCCTGGTAACAAATATACTTATCTGTAAGCATATTATCTACATATGGAGCATTTAATATATCATAGTAGTAATATCTCAATTTATCTGAAACAAACTGCGACCTGCAATATTCTGATTTGTTGTAAAGATCGTATACAATATAATCTTGAAAACTTAATCCATATTTATGAAGGCAATAAACCATATCTTCGTAAAGAGTTTCAGAATCTATACCTTTTAAATCAGAATGGTTTTGTTCTATTAACTTTTGTGCTATGAATTGCCCTCTCTTATAATAATCTTCATTTAAATGACGATAGTATTCTATATATAACTTTTTTGCGATAGGATTATTTTCAGCTGCAATAGAAAGCATGGACTCAAACTCCGATGGCTCTTTCCACCTTGCGATACGTTTCGACAATCCGAAATATTTATCTGTTTCCATTGGATTATAGATATGTTGGTCTTATTCAAATATACTACTTTGCTTGAACTCAAAAGTTGGTAAATTATGAATTGATTCCTTGGTCTTTTCATAAAATTCATTTGCAAGAGCAACGTCAACATAAGATAGACCGACAGGGTTAAAGTATATGATCTCTCGGTCATTCTCCCGACCAGTTTTTTCTCCAGCTATGATCTCATGCAAGTCCGCGTAGATATCATCGTCCGTTAGCTCACCCATCTGGTACAGTCTGCTAACAGTTTGAGTGCGGTGCTTAACTGAATTCCAGTCGTCACATATTATTTTGTCTGCCTTTTTGGGCACATCATATTCATCTTCCCAGCCCCCCACGTGGTTATAATATGTGCCCTCTTTTATCCAGTCTGCTTTAAGCAGAGGAATTTGGGCGCTGATTGCCGTAACAATTACATCCGAATCACGGGCGGCTTTTTCAAAATCAGTATCACATGCAATGAACTCCAAATTAGGAAGCATTTTACTCATACTGTCAATGAATTTCTTTTCTGTCCCAGATGTTCTCGATGCTACTTTGCAAACCTTCAGGTTTGGAAGAACCTGGGCAAAAGCCAACAAGTGCATTCGTGCTTGTTCTCCCGCGCCAAGAAATCCAATCACTTCAGAATCTTTTCTTGCAAGATGCTTTGCGGCTACTGCACTTACTGAGGCTGTGCGAATGTCAGAACAAAGGGTTCCGTCCATAAATGCTATAGGATATCCTGTGATAGTTTCAGACAACAATATGGATGCATTTAGATTGGGACAACCATATCTTACCGGATTAGGAGGAAAGACAGCGACCCATTTCATCCCGCAAACATTTTTAGAACGTATTGTTGCTGGCAGACAATTTATGCGTGTTTGTTCCTCTTGGTTAAATATTTGAGAGACTTTATCTGGGAATATTACGTCATTGTTATGATATTGGAGCAATGCTTCTTCTGTGACTCTGATGCCAAGAGAAACATCGAAACAACCTGCCTTTAACAGATCATTGTGTGATATTAATTTCATATACTTAGAGTTTTTAAATCAAATAATGTGTGTATCATATTGTTTCCGTTCTCATCCAATACCTTGATGGATGATAATAGAGTTTTACTCTTTCCTAAAAGATCTTTACCGTCCTTATACAATATGTGGGCATAAGCAAACACTTGTTGAGCTGATCCCCATTCTAAAATAGTATCATTTTCAAAATGAACCTGTACCAATGCCACATAATCATTTTCCTTACTTATACTCGGTGGAATTTGAACTTTTGTAATTTTGCCTGGATTGATGTGTATGGGAAGTATGCAATAATTTTTTCTTTCACCCATAACTGTATGCTCTGATTCAATTTGCCTGCTAAGGGCATTTCCAATCATAAGGTCTAGCTGGTCAATACCAGTGAAATATTTAACTGGATAATATGTCAGGGATCCCCCGAAACGATAGCCCATTTCATTGAAAATAAAATCATTTTTTCCGTCAAAAAAAGCCTCAATCCAAATAGGACCATCTGAGAAACCTGCGTTCTCGAACATATTAACAACCTTTTCATTCAAGTTAGCAAGATATGCAGACTCTCCCTTTGACGGAAACGTCTGGATTCCCATTACAGAAGCCCCAGAAGACTTGAATTTCACCGAAATTTTGTCAGAAATGCCAGAATAGATGCATTTGCCACCTATCATTGTATAGTGAATAATCACTGAATCGTATGGTATATACTTTTCAATAAGGACCGTATTGGAAGGGGAATATTCTGCTGCTTTTTTATAAAAAACTTCTAATTCTTTTAAATCATTGCAGATGTGGAATCCACGACTTCCACTACCGTCAACTGGTTTTACTATAATGGGAAATTGTGAAAACGAATTGTCCTGGACATCTTCTATGTTATATGTCTGTGCAACTGGAATTTGATTCTCAAGGCAAAGTCTTTTAAACAAGGCCTTGTTATCACAATATTTCCAAGTGTCCTTATTGCAATAGCTTGGGAAAGAGAATATTTCGCAAAGATCAAGCATCCTGTTGATATTAAACTCATGTACTGCTGTCATTATGGCAGTTACGCCTGATTCTTTTATTTTATATACTAATTTTTGTATGTCGGCAGTACTGATATCCCATGTTTCGTCGGCTATTTTCTTTGCAGGAGATTCAGTTTTCGGAAGATAATCAGTTACAATAACATACGCTCCATATTTATGAAGCCTATTGACTAATTCAACTGAACCAATAGGTTTCCCCCCTAGAACTAAAACTTTATTATCTTTCATTTTATTATTACTTTACACCACTTGGAAATGTTTGACATTGCGTTTTCAAGCGTATCAGAATCTGGGAAACGTAGTACAAGAATTCCAATGGCTTTGTTTGCACCTGAGAATCCATGAACCTCGTCTCCGGGTTTCACCCACAGGTCGGTCTCTATCACAAAATCCTTATATTCGTCAGAAATATCTATTTTTTTGAATTTTCCATCATTATCAGCATGGAGAATTACTTCTGCAAGATGACCATAATACTTGGGCATCTCCATATCCTCCACCGACATTCCGACAGCAGCTTTCACTGCATTGGCTATTAGTGGAGTCCTGGACGCATACATTAGCATTTCTGCAAGCCTGTTTCCTCCACCTCTCGGGGATACTTCCATGATATACGGTTTGCCGTTCTTGCAGAGGCGGGTCTCAATGTTGTATATTCCGGTTTTCATATTGAGAAGGGTCATGAGCCTCTGGAGTTCCTTGGTCAGTTCCTCCTGCGCTTCTTCCGGCATTGTTGATGGCCAGCTATAAGCGGATGGTGTGTAAGGATTATCTGCTTTCTCATCAAACCTCTGGTCGGAGAATGAACAGTACACCAATTTGCCATCAACAGTGAAACTGTCGGTGTCTGAAGAATGTCCAGCCTTCTCAAGGAAATCCTCGATGATGAAATTGCCGGAATGGGATTCACTCAAGGCAAACTCTATGGCCTTTTCAAGGTCTTCCGGACTGTCCACGCGTGAGACACCCTTGCTGCCGGCTGAGTCAACAGGCTTCACTATTACAGGCCAGTTGAAGAAATCTATATCTTTGAGAGCATACTCGGCCTTGTTATATCCTTTAGCTTTTGGAACGTTAAATCCATTTTCTGTGAGGAATCTTCGGAATAAAGCCTTGTCCTGGAGTATCCTTACGGACTCATATGATCCTTGGAATGGCAACCCCATCTTTTCAGCCACATAGGCTGCCGCCACTACACCAGGATCCACGGCAAAGGACATTATGCCGTCTATCTCAAGATCCTGTGCGAGCTTAAGGACTGCTTCCTTGTCAAGTATGCTGACATTGTGATATTCGTCAGAATACTTGTGGGCGATGTTGTCGGGAAGATAGTCAACTGTTATGACGTGCAGCCCAAGTTTATGGGCTTCCTCAATGACCGGCAACAGGTAGCGCAGTCCACCGAGGAGCATGAGTTTCTTCTGCTTTTTGTCAGTGTTCATTTCTTGAAGAATTTCAGTACTCTTTCAATATCTTCGGAAGAGAGGGCATGGTGCATAGGTAGACACAATACTGTATCTGCGAGCTTGTAAGCCTCCGGAAGATTTTCTCTTGTTGCTGATGGAAGTCCTCTATAAGTTGAGAACTCTGAGATTAGAGGATAGAAGTAGCGACGTCCGAGCACGTTTGCATCCTTCATCTCGAAATAGAGTTCATCGCGTGTCTTTCCGAATTTATCGGCATCTATGAAAATGGGGAAGTAACTGTAGTTGTGGCGTACACCTGGCATGTCTTCAAAATAAGTGATTCCCTCTACATCCTTCAGAGCCTCACGGTAGGCTTGGGCTACTTTCTGACGGGCTGCTATGGCAGCGTCTACTTGCTTAAGATTCAAAAGACCGTAGGCTGCCCTTACCTCGTCCATCTTGGAGTTGATGCCCGGTGCTACGACTGTGGTCTCATCTGCAAAGCCGAAATTCTTGAGGTAGTCAATTCTTTTCTTGGTCTGCTCGTCTTTCATTACCATCGCTCCGCCCTCAATTGTATTGTATACCTTGGTGGCATGGAAAGAGAGTGTCGACATGTCTCCGGCATTGAGAATGGATTCGCCATTGACTTCAACACCGAATGCATGGGCGGCATCATATATAACCTTCAGTCCGTATTTGTCGGCGATCTCCTGGATTGCCTTCGTGTCGCATGGCTTGCCGTAGCAATGCACCGGCATGATGGCTGTTGTCTTGGGAGTTATGGCAGCCTCTATCTTGTTCGGGTCTATTCCGCAGTTGGATGGATCAACATCTACAAAGACAGGCTTTATGCCGTTCCACCATAGGGAATGTGTTGTGGCTACAAAGCTATACGGTGTCGTTATTACTTCGCCTGTTATTCTGAGAGCCTGCAGGGCAGTGATGAGAGGGAGGGTTCCGTTTGTGAACAGACTTATATAGGGTACTTTCAGGTAGTCGGCAAGCTCTTTTTCGAGTTGCCTGTGGAATGAGCCGTTGTTTGTGATCCATTTGCTGTCCCAGATTTCCTTCAGTAGTGTGTTGAATTCGTTAAGGTCGGGAAGCAAGGGGGATGTAACGGTTATTTGCTTTTCGTTACTTTCCATCTTTTATTTAATTCATAATGCTTAATGCATAATTGGATATTTGTCTTTTGTCTCTTATGTGCTTCTGTCTAAAATTATTAAGGAAAGATACATAGGATATGTAGCTTATTTTCTTCGGACAATGGAGAGGAGCTCGGAGAATTCTTTGAATCGCAGTAGCTTTGCTGCGAGAATGTAGATTAATATGCCTTCAACAATTCCGATTCCGAGAGTAACCCAGGAATTCAAATGGATTGAGGAAACGGTCAAGTATACGATTGCTCCGGTCGCCAAGCTGAGGAGCAATGTCGGCAAGAGATCTTTCATCTGGCTGAAAAAGCCTAGATGAATTAGCTTTCCTGTATAGTGGGTATTAATTACAAGAGCAATTATAGAATTAGCCAGCATTCCCCAACACATTGGAATTAGTCCGAATGGAAGAGTGATACAAAGAGTGATAGTTATAACGATTTTCTTTATGATCTCAAGCTTTAGGAACAGGTCGCTGCGGCCTTTCACCTGGAGGAGGTTGAGGTTGATGGCATGAACAGGATACCACATCTGGGAAAAGCAGAGTATCTGTATGAGGACAGCTGAAAATAGCCATTCCTTGGTCAGGAAGGACAGGATCATGGGCTTGGCGATGGCACCTAACCCCATCATCAGAGGAAAAATTATGAATGCGGATGTCTTTAAAAGCCTTCTATAGACATCTGCAAGCCTTTCATCATTATCCTGAATAGTGGAAAGGACGGGGTATGTGACACGCTGGAATATTCCCGTGATGTTTGAAGAAGCAAAGTCTGTGAACTGGTGGGCTCTTGTGTAATATCCCAAATCTGAAGCCTTGAAGAATTTTCCTATAACTATAAGATACAGATTTTTATAGATGGTGTCAAGGAGACCTGATGCAAGAAGCTTTGATCCGAAGTTGAACAGCTCCCTGAATGATTTCCATGAATATGCCCATACTGGTTTCCAATGGGATAGAATCCACAGGAGGGTTGTTATGATGGCAAGGTTTAAAAGCTGTTGCCATACGATGGCCCATACCCCAAAACCGGTGTATGCCATTCCGATGCCTATTGCACCTGAAATCAAGGCTCCTATCAGGGAGGCTTTTGCCTGGGTCTTGAAGTCAAGCTTGACCGTCAGCAATGCACGCTGGACTACGGCAAGTGAGTTGAAGACTACGCTGAGTCCTATTGCCCTCGTTATCGGAACAAGAAGAGGCTCATTGTAGAAATCAGCAATGAGAGGGGCAGAAAAGAACAGGATGAGGTACATGACAATGCCGACTGCAATATTGAAGTAAAATACAGTGGAGTTGTCTATTTCTGACCGGTCCTGTTTCCTGATCAGGGCCTGGGAGAAGCCGCTGTCGACAAGGGACTGGGAGATGGCAATGAATATGGCGAGCATCCCGACAAGACCGTAGTCTGCCGGGGTCAGTATTCTCGCCATAATAATCATGACGACAAACTGAATTCCCTGGACTGAGAAGCGTTCAAGGGAACTCCATATTGTTCCCTTGACTGTCTTATTTTTTAGAGATTCAGACAATGTTTATACTTGGAAATCGACGAGTGTCTCATCGATTCTTGTACATATAGTCATAGTATTTTTCGTACTCTCCCGTGGTGATATTATCCATCCATTCCTGATTGTCTAGATACCAACGGACAGTCTTTTCAATCCCTTCTTCAAATTGTAGGCTCGGTTCCCAGCCAAGTTCAGACTGTAGTTTGCGGCTGTCGATTGCGTAGCGCATGTCGTGACCGAGGCGGTCTGTCACGAAAGTGATCAGCTTCTCTGAATAACCCTCAGGATTGCCGAGCAACCGGTCTACGGTCTTGATGATGACCTTTATGATGTCAATGTTTTTCCATTCGTTGAAGCCACCGATGTTGTATGTATCGGCTATCTTTCCCTTATGGAAGATCAGGTCGATTGCGCGGGCATGATCTTCCACGAACAGCCAGTCCCGTACATTATCTCCCTTTCCATAGACAGGAAGAGGCTTGCCATGGCGGATATTGTTGATGAAAAGCGGAATCAACTTTTCCGGGAACTGGTATGGTCCATAATTATTGGAGCAGTTGGTGACTATCGTCGGCATTCCGTAGGTGTCATGGTAAGCACGGACGAAATGATCGCTGCTTGCTTTAGATGCGGAATAGGGGGAATGAGGGTTATATTTGGTGGTCTCGAGGAAGAACTCTGTACCGTATGCCATTTCGTCCTCGCTTGAAGCCTTCGTAGTGAATGGTGCAGGAACTCCCTCAGGGTGTGTCAGCTCGAGTGCTCCGTATACCTCGTCGGTCGAGATATGGTAGAAGCGTTTCCCCTCATATTTTTCGGGAAGGGAATCCCAATATTCCTTGACGGCCTGAAGTAGCGCGAGGGTGCCCATGACGTTTGTGCGGGCGAATGTGAAGGGATCCTTGATGGAGCGGTCGACGTGGCTCTCTGCCGCGAGGTGGATGATGCCATCAATTTGGTACTCTCTGGTTATACGGCGTATCTCGTCAAGGTCGACGATATCAGCCTTAACGAATGTGTAGTTCGGCTTGTTCTCGATATCCTTTAGGTTGGCGAGATTACCTGCATAAGTCAGTTTGTCGAGATTGATGATATGATAATCAGGATATTTGTTTACGAAAAGGCGCACCACATGGCTTCCAATGAAACCGGCACCTCCGGTGATAAGAATGTTCCTCATCCTAATATATGTGAGCATTAATATGCAGGTGTATGAATATGGAATTCAAATGGCGAGTCAAAATCTTTCAGCAGAGAATGCTTAAGATCTTTCTCTGATAGGATTGCTTTTACCGGGTCGATTCTCCAGTAAATGCCAAGACTGTCATCGAGGATGGAAATGCCGTAATCTGCTTCAGGATGGTAGTAGTTGTCGCACTTGTATTGGAAGATGGCGATGTCGCTGAGCACCGCAAAACCATGGGCGAAGCCTCTTGGAATGAAGAACTGGCGATGGTTTTCTTCAGTGAGTTCTACAGCTACGTGCTGACCGTAGGTTGGAGAACCTTTGCGGATGTCTACGGCTACATCGAGGACTGTACCTTTGACACAACGTACGAGTTTCGCCTGAGCGAACGGAGGGCGTTGGAAGTGGAGGCCGCGCATGACGCCATACGTGGAGCAGGACTCGTTGTCCTGCACGAAATCTACCTTGGCAACTTCTTTGTCAAATAACTGCTTGTTGTAGCTTTCGAAGAAGTAGCCTCTTGTATCTTTGAATATGCTGGGCTCGATTATTACCGGGCCTTCTATGTTAGTTTTGATAACTTTCATTGGTATAATGTGTTTAACGTCTTTAAGGTCCTTAAGGTCTTTAAATCAACCTACAATAGAATAACCAGCACAATTTTTAATTGAATTTCTGGATGTCTTCTTCAGATATTTTCATCAGATATCGGCCATACTGATTCTTTAGCATGGGCTTCGCTAATTCGCGGAGCTTGTCGGCTGAAATCCAGCCGTTCATGTAAGCTATGCCTTCGAGGCATGCTATCTTTAAGCCTTGGCGCTTTTCGAGGACTTCGACGTAGATGCTGGCTTCCGAGAGGGAATCATGGGTGCCTGTGTCGAGCCAGGCGAAGCCTCTTGGGAGGGTCTGGACTTTTAGTTTTCCGTCTTTTAGGAATTCTTGATTTACTGTGGTGATCTCTAATTCTCCTCTTGCGGAGGGCTTGATATTATGGGCAACCTCTACTACTTTATTTGGATAGAAGTATAAGCCTACTACTGCGTAGTTACTTTGGGGATGTTCGGGTTTCTCTTCGATGGAAAGGCAATTGCCGTCTTTGTCGAATTCGGCCACACCGTAGCGTTCGGGGTCGTTGACCCAGTAGCCGAAAACTGTGGCTTTGTTTTCTTGTTCGGCTGTCTTTACGGCATCTTTTAAGATTTCGGAGAAGCCGGCTCCGTGGAAGATGTTGTCGCCTAATACAAGGCAGGCGGAGTCATCACCTATGAAGTCTTTTCCGATTATGAAGGCTTGGGCGAGACCGTCGGGGGATGGCTGCTCGGCGTATGAGAGGTTTATGCCGTAGTCGCTGCCGTCACCGAGGAGACGCTTGAAGCCGGGAAGATCCAAGGGGGTGGATATTACGAGGATATCCCTTATTCCGGCAAGCATGAGGGTGGAGATGGGGTAATAGACCATCGGCTTGTCGAAGATGGGGAGAAGCTGCTTAGAGACTCCTTTGGTGATGGGATATAGGCGGGTGCCTGAGCCGCCGGCTAGAACTATGCCTTTCACTTTATATAATTTAGAATTGTGAATTTAGAATAGATTTGAGGGGAAGGAGTCGCAAGCGACTCTTGCGTAGGACAAACCCTGCTTTTGAGCAATTTATTGAAAAAGCGATGGCAGACCGGAGGTGAATATGTGTGGATGTGTGGATATGAAGGCCTCCGGGCTTGCCATGCGCTATGCTTTAATGATAAATTATGAACTATGAACGATTTTAGTCAATGAACAACGATGAGTGATCAATGATGAATTGTTGGCTTTGGAATGTAAATGCCGAACCGGAGGTTCGGACACAGAAACAAACAGTTACGGGTGGAAAGGGCTTCGCAAGTATTCACTGCGTTCGTACCACAATCGCTTGCTTTGGGATTAGGGTGAGTGGATGGCTTTTCATCTAAAGAGAGAGCTACTTCGCTTTTTGGGGAGGAGACTTTTTATATCAGAAAGGGATGTGCTCACTGCGTTCGCACCACAATCGCTTGCTTTGGGATTAGGGTGGATGGGTGGCTTTTCACTTTCGATAAAGCTGCTTCGCTTTTTGGGGGAGGATTAGAGAGGATGCGGTTTAGTGGCGGCGGGTTCTTTGGGTGGTGAGGATGAGGGTGTTGTGGGGGCCGTCTGTGCAGCGGACTTTGAAGCCTGTGTATTTGCGTTCGTAGGCGGTGCCGGTTTTTTCGAATCTTAGGTCGGTGAGGATATTATTTTTTTCTTTGGGGGTGGATTTTGTGGTTACTTCTATTGTCGAATTTCTATGGTCAGTGTCTGAGTATTTGTAGCGGATCTTGGAGCCGTTGGGGTGGGTGAAGACGGTGTAGCCATCTTGGGGCTGCTGGCGGATATAGCCGTAGTATTCGCAGGTGGAGGCCATTGTGGTGGTGTCCTCTTTTTGGGTTAGGGAGACTGCTATGTTAATGGGGTTGCCTTCGGCTTTGTTTGCGGCTCCCATGGGGAAGGAGGCTATAAATATTAGAGATAATATATAAAAGATGAGTTGCTTTTTCATTTGATTTTTTTATTTGGGGCTTTGGGTGTGCTCACTGCGTTCGCACCACAATCGCTTGCTTTGGGATTAGAGGGGAGAGGGATTTTTCACCTTCGACAAAGCTGCTTCGCTCTGTGGGGGAGCAGGATGGAGTGCTCACTGCGTTCGCACCACAATCGCTTGCTTTGGGATTAGGAGG
>JAIDUH010000114.1 GCA_029060285.1 Muribaculaceae bacterium
AATGATCAAGGCTATCTACGTGCAGCAGCTGCGTCAGAACGAGGAGTAATCGACCTGCCTACACTACGATACAAATACACAAGAGGGCTGCTTCCAAAGAAGCGGTCCTTTTTTTTTCATGGCGATGACCAGCTTTTCATGATTTTGGATGATTGAACGAGATTTATCATGATGGATCATGAAGAAACATGATTTACCCTGATTTATCATGATTTATAAAGAATAAAATTTTAACAGGAGACTTAATGATCGGCGATTTTCTGAGATATCTTGAGTTGGAGCTCAACCGAAGCAAGCTTACTGCCGATGCCTATGGCCGAGACTTGCGCGAGTTTGCCGAGTTTCTCGGCAAGGATGACGACATGTCGGATGCTGAGACGATCACGACCACGGACGTACGTGCCTGGCTTGCAGACATGGCACGCAACGGACTTTCACCCCGAAGCCTCCGGCGCAAGACGCAAGCTGCCAGAGCTTTCTTCAGATGGATTCAGAAACAAGGCATCATTCCCAACAACCCTGCAGCGGAAGTGCAACTTGCAAAAATTGGGCGCAAGCTTCCGGAATTTGTCAGGGAACAGGAGATGGAGACTCTTCTTGATAATCCCGTGCTTGGAGGAGATCCTGCTCTCAATATTCGCAACAAGTTAATCATAAACATACTATACTCATGCGGCATCCGCAGGGATGAACTTGCAAAAATCACAGATGCTGACATAGATTTCCATCAAAAGGAGATAAGAGTGCATGGAAAGCGCGACAAAACACGCATTATTCCTGTAGCCGACCAACTTCTCAATGAAATTAAAGAATGGCAGACAGTGCGCGATTCCCTCTACTCTTTACCCTCCCCAACTCCCCTGATATGCTCAAAACGAGGTAAGCTTACCGGAAGGGCAATATACGACATCGTCCACAATCTTCTTCTTGGGACCGGAGCTACTCACAAAAGCCCCCACTCCCTGCGCCATACATTTGCTACTTCACTTCTCAACAACGGAGCAGAAATCAACTCAGTGAAAGAACTTTTAGGACATTCGTCTCTCCAATCCACCCAGATCTACACCCATCTCACTTTTTCTGACATACGCAAGGCATACGATGAGGCTCATCCGAGGAGTAAACGATAATGAGGATGCACAATATCTGTCTATATCTTATGGGGGCATCGTAAGACAATGTCAAATCCCGATCAATTACTATTGCAATGTACATTTTTGCAATTATTAATATTTTTTAACACAATCAGCTAATCTGATTGTGATTTTTTATTTAATTTTGCATTTGCTAAAGTCAGAACAATGGCCAACTGCAGATGCCACTTGCATGGAGCATGCCAAAAAACCTAATTAGCAACATAATATCAAGCATTTACATAAACAAAATATTAACCTAAACTATCATCATCAATCTAATGAAGAACTCGATCAAATCTTGCATCCTGTTCGGTTCACTTTGTCTGACGGTCGTCTCGTGCGGTCCGGACTGGGGAAAAATGGACCCGCCAGCAGGAAACCAGATCTATCCTTCTCTTCAAAATGTAGCTTGCTACAACTTTGATGAGGAGCTTGATCCCCTCTTAGTCGAGCTCGCCTCCCATTCGGGGGGCACACCAGCCGTAGTGGCGGTGGACGACTCAGTGCAATCACCCGTACTTGACATCAGTCAAGGGGCTTATGCGCGGCTTGCTAATGCCCTTCAATCGGTAGTGTGCCAAACATCAGCATCCGTATCATTCTGGTATAAGCAGGTGTCAGGCCAAACACTTGAAGAGGGAGCAGTAGCTCCGCTCAACTCTGCCAGCTCAGTGCTTCATTGGGACATGGAGGGAAGCACTCTCGACATCACAGCCGACGGCAGCCTGAAGCTCAAGAGCGGAGACAAGACTGTGAACATCGCTTCAGAAGCGGCAAACGACATTGTAAAGGCTGACAAATGGCAATTCATCACCTATGTAGTAGCACAGAACGGCTACCGCATGTTTGTAGGAGGCGAAGAAGTCCCCGTAGTCGTTCCTGAAGGGACTGACTTTTCTGAGGCAGTGGGAATGATGAACAGCGCCGAGTACGTCACACTAAACAACGACGGCGACCAGCACATGCTGATCGACGACTTCACCTTCTTCCGCAACAGTGCGACTGAGAAAGAAGCAAAACAGCCTAAGAAAGGAAAGATCGGCCAGACCGGAGGCGGCAACGAAGGTCCTGACTACAGCAAGTGGATCCTTGTCGGCGAAGAAGACAACTCCACCCAATTCTGGACCGCGTGGGGACCATACGTTAACCTCACGGGCGACGGCAC
>JAIDUH010000115.1 GCA_029060285.1 Muribaculaceae bacterium
CAAGGTCGTGCTCTACCAACTGAGCTATTTTCGCATTGTCGGTGGGGTGTCCCCCGTTTTTGCGATGCAAAGTTAATGCTTTTTTCTGAATTGTGCAAATTTTTTTGAGTTTTTTTTCAAATTTATTCGCAGCTATTTTCAGTCAATATTACTAAACTACTGTTGATGGAATAGTTACGGATACAGAGTCTGTCGGTTCATCATTTGACTCAATAATGACTTTTTTATCCAAACTTTCAGAGTTGACTTTATGATGGAAGAATCCTTCTATTGAAATCACTGAAGCCTTCTGCTCATTGTCATGGTTGATGGGAATCATAAGGGAGAGTCCTATTGTAAGGATTGTGATAAGCATGGCGGCTGCATGCACGGCACGCTTGCTGATGGTAAATACATATCTGTCTGCCGGAACCTTGATGATTCGCACATTCTCTTCCGATGCCATAGATTCTTCAGAATCCTGAATGTCCGGTTGTGGCGCTGCAACAGGCTCAGCATTCTTTTTCGAAAGTTTTATATCCGGAAGAAGATCTGATGCCACCGACGAATGCCTTGGCTGGAAATTGATAAGTCCTTCTGAATCTTTTGTCAGACGACCAACCATGCCGATGGAAACTTCCCCCTCATCATTCAAGTCTGATGTAAGCCGTTCAATTATGGAGGCCACAGTGCGTCGCGCTTCCTCGTAAGAAAGACCTTCATGTCTTGCGATGGAGTGGGTGAGGAGTCCGTCGTCAGTCACGACACTGCTGTTGAAGCTTATCTCGCGCCGACGCGGCAGGATGACACCGTTTTCAAGATCGATAAATGCTTCAGTCTCGGTAGCGATGAAGGCTCCGATGCCGGGCACAATGACGCAGTCATGGCGCGTAAGCAGATATTCAATATGAAGAGGAAGTATGTCCATCGTTGTTATTTTAATGAGGTTAAGGTGTTTCGATAGAGACTCATTCATGCAGTTTGCAATTGCATAAAGTTGCCTCCTGTTTGCGATTGCAAAATTAATAAAAAAAAACGATGTCGAAAAGGGGTGTCAATATCTTTTTCATCGATTTTCCGGGAAAAATCGTTCAACGGTTTGGTAATCAACGCCATAATCAATCGCAAGTTTTTTGTCGGCTTCAGCCTCCCTGTAGATAAGTAGGAGTTTCTTGATCCATCCTCTCAGAAGATAGAGTCTTCCGTCGTGCGGATGCTCCTCAATCGCTTCCTTTGCTACTGATAGTGCATCGGTAAGTTTTCCGACGTGTCCGAGGTTTTCGATAAGGCCAAGTTGAAACTCCACCCTGTCTTCATCTTCCGGCTTTGTCTTGCTTATAGCATCTGCATAGTAGCCGGCTGCCTCAGACAGATACCCTTGCATCTCCATGCATTTCGCAAGACCGCCATGCCCCCATATATTGTCAGGATGATACGTTGTCAGTTTCTTGAAGTCAGAGAAAGCCCCCTTATAGTCAGCTTCCCTCATCCGAAGCAGTCCTCTTGTCTGCAGTGGCCATTCAGAGATGCTGTCCAATTCCAAAATAGAATCAAGAGTTTCCATGGCACCTTCAGTATCAGAAGCCTTAATCTGGATCTTCGCCTTTGATGTCAACACAGGAATGCTTTTGGGAGCCCTTGACAGGGCTATCTCAAAGCATTGCATAGCCTCTCCGATCTTTCCCTCCATGCCGGTTGCAAGCCCGAGATTATTGAAAAGCATAACGTTTCCAACATTTCCGGGATCTATCCTTAAAGCCTCTCTCGTACACCTCGCTGCCTCGCTCCAGTTTTCCTTGCCGATGTAATATTTTGCAGAGTCAGCAAGCTCCAGATATCGTCTGTAATTAGGGGTGTCATTCGCCCCTGTAATATTTTGCGTAGTAGAAGCGGCCTGCGCCATTGCGCAAGCCGCCCCAAAAAATATTGTTGATATAACGACAATTCTTTTCATGAATATAGTATAGAAAATCATTTAGAACTGACTAATGAGAATTCACCTAATTTTATAATCATTCTCAATTCTCAATTCCTTTTTGAGTAATTGTCTATTCCCTGCTTCAGGAATCTCTTATAGCCCGGTATGTCCTCTTCGTATACGAATGCCGGAGCAAGCGGATGACCGTCATTGTCAACGAGAACGTGGAAAGGCTGGGCATTTGCACCAAACTTTGACCTCTGCAGATAACTCCACTTGTCTCCGTATGTGCGGAGAGTGCGCCGGGTGCCATCTTTTTCAGTCACTTTTATAGGTTCGGGAAGAGCCTTCTTTTCATCTACCATGAGAGTGACGAGCACATAGTCGTTGTCGATGGTGGCTTTGATATCCGGATCAGTCCATACGGCGGCCTCCATCTTGCGGCAGTTGACACATCCATATCCTGAGAAGTCGAGCATGACAGGCTTGCCGAGTTTTCTACCGAGTTCCATTCCTTCCTCATAGTCATCTACCACTGCGTGAACATCTCCTTCGTAAAGTGAGAAATCCTGGGTATATGTGGGAGGAGCAAAGGCACTGATGGCTTTCAGCGGAGCGCCCCAAAGTCCGGGGAGCATGTAGATGGCGAAAGCGAAAGAAATACAGGCGAGCATGAAGCGGGTCACACCGGTCTTCTCCACCTTGTCATCATGCGGGAACGTAATCTTTCCGAGAAGGTAGACACCAAGCAGCGCGAAGATGACGATCCAAAGGCTTACGAAGACCTCACGGTCAAGGATTCTCCAGCCATATGCGAGGTCTGCGACAGAAAGGAACTTCAGGGCTAAAGCAAGCTCAAGGAAGCCAAGCACCACTTTTACAGTATTCATCCATCCGCCGCTCTTTGGCATGCTGTTGAGCATTGTCGGGAACATTGCAAAGAGTGTGAAGGGAAGAGCGAGGGCAAGTGCGAATCCGAACATGCCGACAGCCGGAGAAACGAAATTGCTTGTCGATGCAGCCTCTACGAGAAGCGTGCCGATGATCGGTCCTGTGCAGCTGAAAGAAACAAGCACGAGTGTGAACGCCATAAAGAAAATGGAGAGCATTCCGGTCGTGGCATCCACCTTTGAATCCATCTTATTTGTCCAACTTGCCGGAAGGGTCAATTCAAAACCACCCATAAAGGAGATAGCGAAGACCACAAGCAAAAGGAAGAAGATGATGTTGAAGATGGCGTTGGTGGCGAGGTTGTTGAGTGCCGATGCACCGAAGATTATCGTCACAGCTAATCCAAGCACCACATATATCACAATGATGGAACCGCCGTATGTAGCAGCAGCACCTATAGCTTTGCGTCGGCTTTTCTTGTTTTGCTTCAAGAAGAATGACACAGTCATCGGAATCATTGGCCATACGCAGGGAGTGACGAGGGCGATAAGACCACCCAGGAAGCCGGCTATAAATATGTAGAGCAGGCTGCTTGTGGCTTCCGGAGCATCCTCTTCAAAAGCCCTGAGTTCAGCTTCAACATTTGTCCACCATCCCTCTTTTGCGAGATCCCCCTGTGTGAGTACACCCGGCACGAGAAGCCCATCAGCCTTGTGGAGAGAATCAACGGCCGCTGCAATGATTTCTGCTTTTTCTTCGGTAGAAACCTCTTCCGCAGAGGGGAGTCGAGCCGGCAGGTCCTTGACTTCTGCAGCAGCAGATGCGGATGCAGGAGCCTTTCCTGAAAGGCTCTTGGCTCCGAAGACTTGTGTGCAACCGGTGTCGTTGCAAGCCTGTCCCTTAATTTCGACATCTACAGAATAATTTGCAGATGTAGGCTTCAGTTTTTGGGTAAACGTCACTTTATTGGAATAGAAATGTTGGTCTACTTCAAAAGTGTCGTCAAATTCTTTTGTATAGGGATGGTCGGCTGTCGGGGTGCCTATGGTCTCACATCCATTGGTATCAAAATAGAACACAAGTGGATTAGATCCTCCTGCGGGATTGTCGATGGAATAGAGATGATAGCCAGGTTCGATCGTTGCTGTAGCCACAACCTTTGGAGAATCTGTTCCATCTCCAACCAGCTTGATATCCCACTTCACAGCGTCCGCTGCAAAACCAGCGACAGCCAAAACCGTCGCATAAAGTCCTGTAAGGAAAGATATGGTCAGCCTTTTCATGATGAGTCTGATAAATTCTTAATGATTAATGTTCAATACTTATTGAAGCAGCTTGTTCCACTTCCTTGTCATCGTCGCGGTAAACGAATACTACAACATCACAGTTTTCCGCTACCCAGTCTTCTTGCAGGGTGATAGAGGCTTGTCCATCTTTTAAGTCTCCCTCGATAAATGCACTGCCGAGTTCTTCTCCCCAATCGCCGTTTAGCGAAGCTCTCAAGACGTGGTTATGCTCATAGTTCAGGTTCATTTTACCATCCGGCATAGTCTGTGTCCCCATTATCTTGTTTTCTACGAGCCAAACTGTCACGTTCAATTTTGAATTGACATAGTCAAGGAATTCGACTGAATAGTCTACTGTAAGACTGCGAGAATCCGTTTCATATTCGCATGTTGCAGAAAGCGTCACGACAGAAGACTTGGCAAGTGCTTCAGAAGCCCTCTGTTTCCAATCTCCTGTGGATCCGGACATTGATGATTTGAGACCGTTGAAGATTGCTGAAGGAAATCCGTTAGGATGATAATAATCATACATTGCAGTAGCAGCCTTGCACCTGAGATCCTGTCTTCTGGAAGGGGTATGAATGCTTGCAACCGGATCTGTATAGTGATTCCCCTCGGGATGCAGCCCAACCGAAATCACTCTTCCGGGAGCTTCCTCCTCTTTTATTTGCTCTACGATTGCAGCCCCTGTCGGACAGTTGGCACAATTATTGCCGGTAAACTCCATTATGAGAAGGTTACGGGGATTATCTATGACCGGTTTCTCCTCCTTGATATAGCGGTCATCTTCACTTATGTTGTCGCATCCTGTAGCGAGCGCTAAAAGAAGCGAAAGTCCTAATGTAAGGTAAGAAGCTTTCATCAGAAAGTATAATTATATGTTAGATTGAACCCCTTGGTCTCAGGCACCCAACGGCACACGCCGCCGGAGCAGTTATATCCCTCTTTTACACGGCCGTATCCGAGAGTGAAACGATTAGCCTTGAGATTATAGGTCACGAGAAATGAATAGTAATTGTCATTGCGTGCGCTGTTCCAGGTGTCGGTGACAGTCACCATCCAGTGAGGAGCGAAAGAGACTTCAGCCAATCCTGCTATCCAATCGCCCTTGTCTTGTTTCGTCTGCAGATATTGAGCTTCAAAGCGGAGCTGAGCCTTTTTCGCCATCTTCCATTGTCCTTCATAAATGAAGATGTTGCTTGTGACCATTCCTCCATGTCCTTCTACAATCGTCTGGTTGTATTTCTGGAACATATAGAAGAACGTCATTTGATACTTGCGGGAAAGTTTTTTGTTCAGCTCAAAGTTCAGGTCTGCATAGTATAGTGAGCCGATTTTCCAAAATGGAGAAGAATACTGGTTTGTCCCCGGTTCCCGGTCGCTTGAAAGAGCGCCGGCAGGTTTGTTATAGTCAAGTCCTGAAATGTAGCTTGCACTCAGCCGGACGTTGGTGCCATACTTTCCGCCAAGAGCAGTTTTCTTCTTGAAGAGATACCGGATATCAGCTTGAAATGCCCATTCTCCATCTGCCTGGGTTGCATAGGGATACATGGCAGCCAGTGCAAATGTCTGTGTCAACGTAAATGCCGGGAGATGATTGACAGTAGAACTCAGCATATATTCAGCGTCAATCACTCTCTTTGACCTGAAATCCATATTGTCACTTCTCTTGGCTTGAAGAAGTGCTGAAAAACCGCTCTTAGAGTAGGTTCCGGAAAGCAACACTGCCTGCCCGCGGCGATATGTGAAATTGTTTAAGGAATTAGGGTCGTTGTTTTTAGTAGCATATTCCAAAAGGAAGTTGAAATCATTGGCCCTCAGTTTCACACGTCCGTCAAAGGCAGCAATGTTCTGAGGGAAATTAAGATAATAATTATATCCTGGTTCAGGAGTCGGGACGAGACTTCCGGATGGAGTGACCTTGATTTGCTCTTCCTTGTCGTGCTTGCCTACGTAGGAGAATCCAAGAGTTAGTCCGGTGTTGCGTTTGAACTTGTCCTTGAAAGTTTCATTCAGGCTCCATTCCGCATCTGCGCCCCACAACCAGGAAGAGTTCCATTCCCAATAGCGGCGTTGCTTGCCTCCGAGCGCAGTGAGATGCACGCCGGGAGCCGGGTTGACTTTTATGCGACCGCCTCGAATGGCATTGTCTACTCCTAGTGAACGCTCCTGATAGGTACGCAGGATAAGACCGGATCCAAATTGCTCGTAGAAATCGCCTACTGTTGCCTGCCAGCATTTATAGCCACCGGTGGCCCATATGTATGGCACGCCCCAGCCTCCAAAGCCTTTATCGTAGCCCGGGAGAGGCCATTTTGCCCATTGGAAGCGAGCGCCTACCGAAATATACGGTGCATTTACCGTCAGGTCAAAGTATGTATTGTTGAGCACATCCTTCTCATATTCCCCCGTCTTGTTGCCTTTGAAATCATAAGGAATCAGGAATTCCGACTGTATGGAGCCGTTGGCGCGTATTTTGCTCCACCATGAATTGTTTTCCTTCTTGGCAGACGGGTCATAAATGTATGTTGAGGAAAGCTTTTTGCTCCCTTCGACATAAGTAGAAGGGAGTCTTGTCTCTCCTTCTACATATGTATTGGTATATTGCTCATCAGGGTTTGCAAAAGTCTCTGTGGTATTTTCTGCAAATGCCACGGCGGTGCCGAGCATTAAGGTGCAGAATGGAAAGACTATTCTTTTCATTTTTTCAGTAAGGTTAAATGAAGCCTTTTCCTGGAAATGTCTTATTTGGTCGCTTTCTTTACAGCCTCGATGATTTCTTCTTCGGCACCGTCGACGTAGCCTTGGTGATTCCATACGATGTTGCCTTCACCATCTACGACGAATACATGTGGAGGATCACTCACTCCAAGCTGGCGTTTAAAATCTCCATTGGGATCGAGAAGCACTTCATATTCCCAACCTTTATTCTCCACGAAGGGTTTTACTCGCTGTTCATTCTGAGCCTCATCCAGGCTTACTGCATAGATCTTCACGCCGGTCTCTTCAACCCACTCGTCATATACATCAGCAATCGCTTTAAGTTCGCGAACACATGGTTTGCACCAGGTAGCCCAAAAATCAATTACGAATGGTTTGCCGTCGTTACTAAGGGTGGAAGTATCGACTGAATTCCCGTTCATGTCCCGGAGCTGAACTTGCGGCAGGGCTGCGTCTGAGGCAAATGCGGCTGCAAGCAAAGATGCTGATAGTAAGAGTTTCTTGATCATATCGTTATTTATTGTTGTTATTTTCTGTAGTCTTTGAAAGGTGTCTCCCAATAATAAAACGTCTTTTTTGTCCACTTATTGAGTTCCTTCTTATGCACATAGACTGCATTATCGCCCCAAAGTTACAAAAAAAAGGCGAAAAAACCTATTTTTTTTCGCCTTTTTATATGTAAAACTCATCAATTGAGGAAGTTTCTTTATTATAAAACCCCGCTTAGACAGCGGGGTTGCGAATTTATTTTTTAATCAGATGCCTTAGAATGGGAGGTCGTCGGTGGAATCGCCAGAGTCAAAACCTCCGCCCGGAGTCGGCGCCGGAGGGAATGCGTCGCCACCGAAAGGTTGTGGTGCGACACCCTGAGGTGCACCCTGAGGAGCATATGGCTGCTGTGGGGCATAAGGTTGTTGGGGTGCGTATGGTTGTTGCGGAGCATAGGGTTGCTGGGCGTAAGGCTGCTGGGCGTAGGGCTGCTGTGGATATCCACCCTGAGGCATTCCTCCTCCGGCTACGAACGGGCGAGCTGCATAGCAGCTGACGTCAGTGTACCAGCGATCATTGAACTCACGGCTTTCGAGGTCGACCGACAAGGTGTAAGAATTGCCTACTTCGATTCCGATAGTGTCTGCTTTGTCGCCAAACACATGGAATTTAACTTTGCGGGGATACTGGCCGAAAGTCTCGAGCACCCATTCCTTTTTCTTCCATTCGCGTCCTGCCTTAGACATGCCCGACTGCATGCCGAGGTCGAGGATTATTTTACCATCTATTTCCATGATTCGTTACCGTTGTTTGAAATTAAGTCTTCAAAATTAGTCAAAAATGCTTTAGTGTGCAAATTTTTTCGCAAAAAAAGAGCGGAGACTTAAAAATCTCCGCTCTTTTACCTATGGATGTGGTCATCATTCAAAGTCTTCAAAGTTCTGCTTTGCCGCTATGTCATGATTGTGACGCTTCAGGAACGACAATATGTTTTCGCGCTCCTTCCCTTCTTCCACATCCTCCTTGATTCTCTTGCAGGCATGGTGCAAGGCAATGTGCGACTGATAGATGTGGCGGTAGCATTTTGCGATGTCGTCGATTTTCTCGTCGGAAAATCCAGCTCTGCCAAGGATGAAAGAGTTGACGCCGAAATATGAGATGGGGTTGTGGGCCATGACCACATATGGAGGCACATTGCCTGTCACTCGGCATCCACCCTTCACGAGCACATAATCGCCTACTTCAAATCCCTCGTGTACGAGTGCTCCTGATGAGAATATGCAGCAATCGCCTATCTTGCAGTCGCCTGCGATCTTCACTCCGTTGCCGAGCACGCATTGGTCGCCGATCTTAGTGTCGTGTCCCACATGGCTTTGCGCCATGATGCAAGTCCCGCGGCCGATTCTCGTTGCTTTGCCCTCACGTATGCTGCGGTTGATGATCACATGCTCGCGTATGCGTGCATCGTCACCTATCTCGACATACGATTCTTCCCCTTTCCAGCGGAAGTCTTGTGGAGTGGCTGCAATGATGCTCCCCTCGTAGATTCTTACGTTCTTTCCGATTCTCGCTCCGGAAAGGATACTCGTGTGCGAATGGATGAAGCAGTCGTCGCCAATTTCCACGTTACGGTCGATATAGACGAAAGCGCCCACCATGATGTTATCGCCGAGTTTTGCTTCGGGATGTACGAAAGCTAATGGTGATATGTTGTTCATATTGTTTGAGTTTTTCAGAATTAGTAATAATTGGTCCAATTAGTCTTATTAGTCCAATTAGTCTTATTGGTCCAATTAGCCTTATTAGTCTAATTAGTCCAATAAGGCTAATTATAATTATTATTTGCCTCCGCCTACAGCCTGATAAAGACTTATGAGTGCTGAAGTGCGCGCTTGCCAACTGCTGAGGCTGGCAAGTTGAGCCTGAAGCAGACTGCTGCGAGCGGTGAGCACTTCCAGGTAGCTGGTCTGGTGATTCAAGATGAAGAGTTCGTTGGTGTATTCTACCGATTTCTCCAGCTCCTTTACCTGAAGGTCTACAAGGCGTTTCTTTTCAGCGCTTTTATTAATCTTCACAAGAGCGTCGCTTACATCTGCAGCTGCCGACATCACGGTGTTCTCGAAATTGTTGAGAGCTTGTTCTTGCTGAGCCTTTGCAGCCTTGAGCTGAGCTATGTTTTGTCCGCGAGAGAATAGGGGAGCGGTCAATGAGCCTGCAAGCTGTATGAACCATTTGCCGGGATTCACAATCATAGATCCAAGAAGGTTTGTAAATCCGCCCTGAGCAGAAATGGATATGGAAGGATAGAAATTGGCATGAGCCGAACTTACGGCGTAGTATGCAGTGGCAAGACTTCTTTCAGCAGCTGCCACGTCCGGACGCGTCGCGAGATAGCTCATCGGAACCCCTTTTATGGCTTCTGCCGGAACTTCCAGGTCAAGGTTATTGCTGACTTCCCATTCCTTCGGGTAAGTATTGAGAAGCACGGACAAGGAGTTATTGACAGTCGTAATGGATTGTTCAAGGTCTGGAATCGAAGCGAGAATGTTATAGTAGTTTGCGCGGCTCTGGACTACTGCAGCTTCTGTAGTGGTGCCTGCTTGCTTCAACTGTTCCATTGTTGCCACCTGGTCTTTCCATATGTCAGCGGTGCGTTTCGTAAGGTCGAGCTGCTGGTTGAGGAGCACAAGTGAATAATATGTGGAGGCTACACCAGCCACAATTTGCGACCTTACAGCCTGCTCATATGCCTGGGTTTGCTCCACGGTAGCTTTAGCTCCACGTTTACGGTTTAGGATCTTGCCGAATGCATCTATCTCCCAATTTGCTGCTAAAGGAAGAGTATAGCTCCAATTCATATGGCTGCCCCCGTAAGATGCCGTGCCCCCGTTTGGTGTGAATGCGAGTGAAGGGAGATAGGATAGCTTGGCTCCCTGAAGCTGCGCCTTTGCTATATCTACATTGAGCTTGGCATTTTCGAGGCTTGTGTTGTTGGCGAGTGCCTGTTCAATATATCCCTGAAGCAAGGGGTCTGTGAAAATTTCGCGCCAGCCCATGTATGCCAGGCCTGTGGAGTCTTGTTGCTCCACAGCCTGACGGTAGTCGGCAGCCACTGCATTGTCTTGCGGCAGCTGATATTTGTTGTATATGTGGCAACTGCTCATCATGAGCGTCAGTGCCGACATGCAGGTTATCTTTATGATTTTATTCATCGTCTTATTCTCTGTTAAGGGTGTATTGTTCAAGCTCGCTCTTGATCTTGCGGTTGTCTTTATCGCTCCATTTCTGAGGAGTGAACTTTTCTTGGAGTGTCTGGAATGCCACGAATAGAGCCGGAACGACGAGCACTTGCAGTATCATACCGATGAGCATGCCGCCTACTGCACCCGTTCCGAGTGCCTGGTTGCCGTTGGCTCCAGCTCCATTTGCATACATCAGAGGAAGAAGACCGATGATAAGGGCAAGAGATGTCATAAGGATAGGTCTCAATCGTGCTTCCGCGCCCTGGACTGCAGCCTTGAAGATGCTCATACCCGTTCTGCGACGGTCAAGTGCATACTCCACTATAAGGATAGCATTCTTGGCCAAAAGGCCAATAAGCATGATAAGCGCGATCTGCAGATATATGTTGTTGGCAATGTCACGGAAGTGGGCGAATATGAATGTTCCCATAAGTCCGAAAGGTACTGAAAGGATTACTGCCCATGGCAGAAGGTAGCTTTCATACTGAGCTGACAGGATGAGGTAGACAAACATGAGGATCAGTACGAAGATCATGCCGGTACTTCCGCTGCTGCCAGATGCCTCTTCGCGGCTCATGCCGGAGTATTCGAAGTCATAGCCGGTTGGTAGGGTTTGCTGAGCTACACGTTCTATAGCTTGAAGAGCCTGGCCTGATGAGTATCCGGCAGCCGGAGTGCCGGTCACCTGAATCGACGTGAACATGTTGAAGCGGTTGATGATGTCCGGACCGTAGATACGTTTCAGCTGCACGAAGTTGTCGATAGGAGCCATCTCATTGCCGTTGCGCACCTTGATCTGCTTCAGTGTCTCAGGGCTTACCCGGGCATCGGGAGATGCCTGCATCATCACGCGGTAGAGCTTGCCGTAAGAGTTGAAGTTGGAGATATACATACCGCCGTAGTAGCCCTGGAGGGTAGAGAGGATTGCGCTCTGGGTCAGTCCTGCCTGCTTCACCTTAGGCACGTCGATCTCCACGAGATACTGCGGAAATGTCGGGTTGAAGGTGGAGTAAGCCATCTGTATTTCAGGCTGGGCGTTGAGCACACCGATGAATTCCTGGTAGATAGAGAAAAATTTGTCGAGCGATCCGCCTGTCTTGTCTTCAAGTTTGAGTTCGAAACCGTTGGTGGCAGAATAGCCGGAAATCATAGGTGGCTGGAAGAACATTATGTTGGCATCCTTTATCACAGCACTCTTGGCATAAAGCTGTTGCAGAACTCCTGACGCTGACTGTCCCGGTTTTTTGCGTTCATCCCATGGCTTGAGCTTGATGATGAATGATCCGTAGGTGTTGCCCTGTCCGCCGATGAATGAGTAGCCGGTGATAGCAGTGCGGCTCTTCACTTCCGGTATGGACCCTACGATTGAATCCATCTCGTCCATCACGGCCTGCGTACGCTCCTGTGATGTGGCCGGAGGCATCGTCACCGCACCCATTATAGTTCCGGTGTCTTCAGTGGGCACAAGACCGGTAGGTGTTATGTTCATGAGCCATACAAGTATGCCAATGGTGACGGCAACCGTGCCGAAAGAGACAAGCTTGTGGTTGATAAACCATTTTACAGCAATCTTGTATTTCGAGAGAAGTGCGTCGAAAGTGACGTTAAACCAATAGAAGAATTTCTGCAGAAAGTTCATCTTCTCCTTCTTGGCGAATTTCGGCTTTTCCACGTCATATCCGCCGAGGGGATCCTCTTCGCCATCCTCTCTCTTATGCGGCTTCAGGAACAGAGCGCAAAGGGCAGGGGAGAGGGTGAGCGCGTTGACGGCTGAAAGACCAATAGCCATTGCCATCGTCAGACCGAACTGGCGATAGAAGATACCTGACGTGCCGCTCAGGAATGACACGGGGATGAACACGAGCATCATCACAAGGGTGATGGAGACAAGCGCAGATCCGATTTCGCTCATGGCGTCGATGGAGGCCTTACGTGCCGACTTATAGCCCTGGTCGAGCTTCGCATGCACAGCCTCCACCACGACTATCGCATCATCGAC